>JAIVGV010000080.1 GCA_020201365.1 Acidobacteriota bacterium | reverse complement strand
CGCGAGAAGCACATCCGCCGCCTGACCGACGTCGAAGCGCGCGCGCCGTTCGACCCTTACCACTACCGCATCATCTACCAGACCTTCCACGGCATGCGCTCCGTCCTCGATCCGCTCCGACGCAGACGCGGAACAGCGATCCTCCCGTTCCAATACCGCCGCCTCACGAACGCGCGCCGCGTCCTCGTCGAAGCCTGTCCAGCCTCCACGCTCAAACGCCTGCGCCTCCCGCACCAGAACTACAAGCAGCCCGAAGGCGGCGCGCTCACCGCGAAGCGACGCCGCACGCGCCGCGCCATCCTCGAAGGCTTATCCGCGCACGTCTCGATCTCCGAGCGCGACCGGCGACGCATCATGCGCAACGGCGGCGGCGACGCCCTCGACGCCGTGCTCGCCGCCGTCGGCGCGGCGCGCGCGTGGCGCGAGACGGATCACGGCTCGGTCGCGCGCCACCGTCGCTACCCGCGCGAGGGTCGGCTCTACGTCTGACGCGCTCGAACCTCACGGGCGCGAATCGCGCGTGTCATCGTCGCAGTTTGGCGGGTATAATTCGACGGTCATGGACACGGAGCTTCTACCGCCCACCTTCAAGGGGCGTCAGTACGAGATTCGCGCGATGGGGTTGCGCGACTTCGCCGGAATGCGCCGCGACGACGACCCGCTCGACCCGTTCGCGCTCGCGCACTACGCGAAGCTCCTCGTCATTGACTTCGATCAGATCGAGGGGTTGTCGGAAGAGGCGCGCGAGCACCTGCTCGGCGTCGGGACGAACTCGTGGTCGGGCGGCACCTGCTCGCGCCCGCTGCCGAACGGCTGGCGCGTCGTGATCCTGAACCCCCGCCACGGGCGCGCGCGCAACAACGCGACGCTGATGGAGGAGGTCTGCCACGTCTTCCTCGGTCACAAGGCGAACCGCTTATCAATCGTCGCGCAGAACCGGCAGGGTAAGACCGTCGCGCGCGACTACAACGAGGCGGACGAGGAAGCCGCCTACTCGGTCGGCGCGGCGGCGCTCGTGCCGTTCGCCGGACTTCGCAAACTCGTCCGCGAAGGGCGCAACTCGAACGAGATCGCGCGCCACTTCAACGTCAGCCGCGAACTGGTCGAGTACCGACTCAAGGTCTCGCGCCTCTGGTCGGACTACCGCGCGCGCCAAGAGCGGCGAATCGCCGAGCGCTACGCCGCGGGCGTCGCGCCGCGCGACGCCGGCCCGGAAGGCGACGCGCTCACTCGCGCCGACGACCGGAGCGGCGCGGGCAGCCGGGCTGACGACGCGGCGGCGCGAAGGCGCGTCACGTCCGTCTCGCAAAGTCGCGCGCGCGGCAACGGCAGACATGACGGAGCACGCTGACAGGCGGACGCCGCGCGAGGGCGGGCTGGAGCGCCTGCTCGCGCTGCGCGACGAGATCAAGCGTCGCATTGATTACCGAAGTTTCTTCCTGCGCTACTGCCCCAACCCCGCCAAACAGTCCGGCGCACGCTTCCACGCCCTCTGTCCCTTGCCTTCGCACGCGCACACGGGCAAGGGGAGTCCGAGCCTCTCCGTTGACACCTCGCGCGGTCTCTTCCACTGCTTCTCGCGCGACGAGGGCGGCGACGCCTTCCGCTTCTACGAGCTGATGCACGACGTCCCCTTCGCGCAGGCGGTGCGCGAGATGGCGCGCGATCTCGGCATCACGACATCACGACGGCGAACGTCGCTCGCCTCGCGCGCCGCGCCCGACGCGGCTGCAGAGACGTGTGAGAGTGAAGAACCGCTCGCGCCGCAGCGCGTCGAAGCCGTCTGCGAGAAGTTCCTCGCCGCCTGCCGACGCGAAGATCAGACCGAGGGCACGAGCTACCTCGCGCGCCGCGGCATAGACGCGCGCACCGCGCGGCTCGCTCGCGTCACCTACTTCCCGCGCCGCGCCTACCGCCGCGTGATGCGAAAGATGCTCGACGCGTTTTCGACAGACGACTTGCAGCGCAGCGGTCTCTTCAACAGCCGTGCGCACCTCACGTTCTACCGACACCGCCTGCTCTTCCCGTTCCTCGTCGAGGGGCGCGCCGTCTATTTGCAGGCGCGCACGACCGCCGCCGGAGTCGAGCCGCGCTGGCACAACATGCGCGGCAGCGTGCCCGCGCTCTACAACGCCGACGCGCTCGCCGGGCTTCCCACGGGCGCAACCGTTTACCTGGTCGAAGGCTTTACGGACACCTTGACGCTGCTCGCGCACGGCTTCGCGGCGGTCGGTTTAGTCGGCGCGGGCGGTTTGAAGGAGGACTGGCTCGCGCCGCTCGCGCGCTTCCGCACGGTCGCCGCGCTCGACCCCGACGCGGCGGGCGAGCGCGCCGCCACGCGCTACGAAGAGGTCTTCGCCGCGCGCGGGATGCGCCTCGCCCGCGTCCAACTGCCCTCGGACGTGAACGACTTTTTCCGGCACCACCCGGCGGCGGCGGTCGAGCTGAGTCTGATGACCGAAGCCGCGCTGGAGCGCGCGCGGGTTGACTGACGAAAGACAGCGGCGCGCGCATCGGTTATAATTACTGTTTGACTCGTCATGGCTGAGCACATCAGAGAGACACCGCGCGCGAAGGGGCTGACCGTCGAGGACAAGCTGCGGCTGCTCCTGGACATCACGAAGAAGATCAGCCGCTCGCTCGACGTGGAAGAGGTCGTCAACCTCGTCATGGACACGCTCGACCAGTTGCTCCCTTACGACGCGGCGGGCATCTACGTCGTCGAGTGCGACCGCAGCGCGGACGGCAAGTGCGTGCCGTCCGCCTTGAAGCGCTTCAGCAAGACCGCCGTGCGCGGCTACGACATCGAGGAGATGAGCGACCTCTACATGAAGGTCGGCGAGGGGCTCATCGGTCACGTCGCAAAGTCGGGCGAGCCTCTGATCGTCCCGGACGTGCGCCAGGATCCGCGCTACGTCAACGCGCGCCACCAGACGCGCTCCGAGATGGTCGCGCCGATCATTTCGAGCGAGGAGGTCTTGGGCGTCTTCGATCTCGAATCCGACGAGCCGGACGCCTACGACGCCGACGACCTCGAAGTGCTAATGATGCTCGCCTCGCAGGTCGCCATCATCCTTGAGAAGGCGATGCTCTACGAGCAGTCCGTCGAGCGCCGACGCCTGCAGGCGCAGCTCGAAGTCGCGCGGCAGGTGCAGTTGGAGCTGCTGCCCGCGCGCGATCCCAAACTCGAAGGCTTCGACATCAGCGCGTACAACTTCTCGACCGAGGAAGTCTCAGGCGACTACTACGATTTCGTCTCCATCTACGAGGATCACTTGGGGCTCGTCATCGCCGACGTGTCGGGCAAGGGCGTGCCCGCGGCGCTCCTGATGGCTTTCCTGCGCGCCTCCTTGCGCGCCGCGATCCAGATCGGCTACGCGCCGAACATCTCGATGGCGAAGGTCAGTTATCTCTTGTGGGAGTCGACCGAGAACAACCAGTTCGTCACGGCGTTCTACGGCGTGCTCGACGCGACGAACAAGACGCTCGCCTACGCCAACGCCGGTCACAACCCGCCGCTCTTGATGGACGCCGAAGGGAAGGCGCGCTTCATCGAGCGCGGCGGAATCCCGCTCGGCCTGTTCCGCGACACGCGCTATTACGAATACTACGTGCCCGTCGAGTCCGGGCAGACGCTCCTGCTCTACACCGACGGCGCGACCGAGGCGGCGAGCGCGGACGGCTGCGAGTTCGGGCGCGAGCGGCTCGAGCAGAAAGTGCGCGAAAACCGGCACCTCCCGGCGAAGGAGTTGATCAAATCGCTCCACGATGCGATACTGGAATGGACGGGCGGGCGCGGCTCGTCGGACGACGTGACCTTCGTCGTCGTCAAAGCCCTCTGACAGACGAAGAGGCGGGATCGATTCTCAGTCGAACCAGCCCCGCCTCCGAAAGCCCTGACAGCTAATTTGAAAACTTCAGTGAGCCGTCGTGTGGCTGTGCGCGTAGTCGCCGCCGGGCGCGAGCGGCGCGCGGTAGCTGCCGTAGTGGAACTCGGCGGGCGCGTTGAAGAAGGCGTAAACGTCGAAGCCGTAGGCGTCGAAGTAGGCGGCGAGGTCGTCCGCCGCGCGCAGGAAGAGCTGCGGCGCGTAGCCCGACTCCTCGCGAATCTCGAGCAGGCGCTCGACGACTTCGAGCGGCGCGAACACCCTCACAGGGTCTCTGTACGTTGCCATCCGTGGACGCCCCCTTCTTTGAGACCGCCGCGCGAACAAACGCGGCTCACAGGCTTCGATGTACGCCACTTCGAGCGCGTTGGTTTGCGATTCTCCTCGCATTTCCGTCCCAAGTCTTACGAAACTTTGCCGACCGTCCCCGAAACCTGAAGCCACCCCGTCACCCCTCGAACCGAACATGAGCACACAAACGCCCAACCCCACCCTCGAAATGCCGCCGCCGCCTCCGGAAGCCGCGCCGCTCAACTTCGTCAACGTCCTGCGCGCGATGCTCGCGGTCTCCGACAAGGTGAGCGATCTGATCTTCTCGCCCGGTCGCCCGCCGCAGATCGAACTCTCCGGCCGGCTGCAAGCCGTCGCCATCCCCGGTCTCGAAAAGCTGACCGCCCAGCACACCGCCTCGATCGCCAAGCTGATCACCGCCCAGCAGAAGGGCAGCGCGGAGAACCTCGAAAAGAACGGCACGGCTGACGCCTCCTTCAGCATCCCCGGCTTCTCGCGCTTCCGCGTCAACATCTTCATGCAGCGCGGCACGCACGCCATCGTCATGCGCGTCATCCCGTCGCGCCCGCCGAAGTTCGACGACTTCAACCTCCCGCAGCAGCTCAAGCAGATCGCCGACCTCAAGAATGGGCTCGTCCTCGTCACCGGTCCCACCGGCTCGGGCAAGTCCACCACGCTCGCCGCGCTCATCGATCTCATCAACGAGTCGAAGCACTACCACGTCATCACCATCGAAGACCCGATCGAGTTCCTCCACCAGCACAGGAACTGCACCATCCACCAGCGCGAGCTGCACTCCGACACGCCGAACTTCGCGCTCGCCCTGCGCGCCGCGCTCAGGCAGGCGCCGAAGGTCATCCTCGTCGGCGAGATGCGCGACCGCGAGACCGTCGAGATCGCGCTCGAAGCCGCCGAGACCGGCCACCTCGTCCTCTCGACCCTGCACACGATCGACGCCTCGAAGACCGTCGACCGCATCATCGGCGTCTTCCCCAAGAACGAGGAGCGCGTCGTCCGCACGCGGCTCGCCACCGTCTTCCGCTTCATCGTCTCGCAGCGCCTCGTCCCGCGCGCCGACGGGCAGGGGCGGGTCGCGGCGATCGAGATTCTCAAAGCGACCTCGCGCACGAAGCAGTACGTCGAGCAGGGCGAGTCGGAGGGCAAGTCGCTCACCGACGCGATGGATCAGGGCGAGCTCGAAGGGATGCAGACCTTCGACGGCGTGCTCGAAAAACTGATCCGCGACGGCGTCGTGGACAAAGACGAGGCACTCTCCTACGCCTCCAACCCCGGCAACCTCCAACTCCGCCTCGCTGACCTCAACGCGAAGCCCGCGGCAGCCCAGCCGCGCCCGCAGGTCACCGCGCCGCCGCCGCCGCCCAAGCCCGAAGGCTCGATGCTCGACATGCTCGAGCGCTGAAGAGCAAGAATAAGGAAGGTGCTGTGGGCGGGCGACGCGCGTCGCGGCGCTGAAGCCGACAGAGTCGGTGCACGCGTGAGCGACGCCGCGAGCCCCGCAGGGGCGAAAATAAGATAGCCTGGGGCGCAGCCCCAAGAGACTAGCCCGAAAATTCTGACGAGCCCCGAGGGGCGGAATAAATTCTCGACGCGAGAACTCTATTCCGCCCCTCGGGGCTTCGACTTTTTTCGTGGGCATGGTCTTGGGGCGCTGCCCCGAGCTATTAAATTCCGCCCCGTTGGGGCTTCGGGTTGATGTCCGCCCGACTCAATTTAATTCCTCTATCTCACCGCCTCTTCCCCGGCCGTTCCTTTTTTCACGCCCGCCGTCGGGCAGTTGCGCTAAACTCTGCGCCATGCCGATTCGCGGCAACCGCGCGCCGCGCGCCGCCGCATCCAACTTGGCGGGTCGCCCGCGAGTCCGACGATGACAAGACGTTTCCAAACCGCCGCCCGACGCGCGCTTCTGTTCGCAACGCTCTTCGCGCTCGCCGCGACGCTCGCCCCGTCGCGACGTGCGCGCGGCGCGGGCGCGCGGACGACCGATGCGGCGCAAGCGGGCTTCGTTTCGGTCGAGCTGCCCGCGACGAACGAGGTCAGGATCGAGAACCGGCGCGGCGGCGTCTTACTCGAAGTCTGGGGCGAAAACTACCTCGCCGTCGCGACCGCCGACGCCGACGGCGCGCCGCTCCCCGCCGACGCCGGCTCGCCCGTGCGCCTCGACCGGGGGGATCGACTGCTCAACATCACAGTCCCGCCCGCGCCGGCGACGCGCGCGCGAACCCCCGCGCCCGCCGCGCCTCGAGCGCGCGCGAAGACTCCGCGACGCCCGCGCCGCCGCGCGCACGCCGCACGCGCTTCGCAGCCCGCGGCTTCGATTAAAGCAAGCGACTCGCCGCGCCCGCTCAGTTCGGGCGATCCAACCGACACGATCAATTTAGCCGTGCGCGTGCCCGCGCGTGCGCGCGTCTCGGTCGTCACGTCGGGCGGGCGGGTGAGCGCGCGCGGCGTGCCCGCGAGTCTCGACGTGCAGTCGGTCGCGGGCGACGTGCGCGTTGAACTGCCGACCGTCGGCGCGGACGCGGACATCATGGCGCGCACGCTCGACGGCACGATCACGGTCGGCGCCGGCGTCGCCGCGCCTTCGGCGCGGACGCTGCGCGAGCGGTTCGCCGCGCGCCTCGGCGCGGGCGCGCGGCTCGTCCGCCTCTCGTCGGTGCGCGGCTCGATCTCGCTCGAAACGTCCGCGGAGATCGCCGAAGCGCGCGACGCCGCGCCGGACACGCGCGGATCGGAGGCGCGCGCGCGGACGACAAACACCGCGCCCGCGCCCGACGCGCGCCCAACGCTTGCGGGCGACTCGCAGCCGGATCGCGCGAAGCGCCCGCCCGTGCTCGTCGGCGCGGGCGGCTCGCCGCCGCAGCGTCCCGCCGCGGCGCCGACGCCGAACGCGCCCGAGGAGGTGGGCGAGGGCGACGTGATGACGGTTGACACGAGCGTCGTGACGCTCAACTTCAGCGTCGTTGACAGGCAGAGCGGGCGCGGCTTGACGAACCTCATCGGCGCGGACTTCCGTGTCACGGAGGACGGCGCGGAGCAGCGCATCACGCACTTCGAGCAGACTTCCGCGCCCTTCGATCTCCTGCTGCTGCTCGATCTCTCCGGCTCGACCGCGCACGTCACCGATCTCATACGCGCCTCCGCCCTGCGCTTCGTCAACTCCGTGCGCCCGGATGATCGCGTCGCCGTCGTCGCCTTCGCCGCGCAGCCCTCGGTCGTCTCGCCGCTCGCGGCGGACAAGTCGCTTTTGCGCGGCATGGACAGCTCCTTGCCGAACGTGACGGGCGAGGGCTCGAAGACGGATTTCAAGGAGCTGCGCCGCCGCGTCGAAGAGTTCGACGGGCTGTTCTACGCGATCATGACGGACAACTACGAGGAGCCGCAGTCGCCCCTCGACGTGCAGCCCGAAACCTACGACATGGCTTGGGATCGCATGGAGGAGCTGACGAAGGTCGCGGGCGGTCTCTACTACGAGGCGGAGGAACTCGAAGACGTGGCGGACATCTACGGGCGCGTCGTCGAAGACTTGGGGACGGTCTATAGCATCTCCTACATCCCGATCAACAAGGCGCGCGACGGTCGCTGGCGCGCCGTCAAAGTGCGCCTCCCCCGCCGCCCCGAAGCCGTCGCCCGCGGCAAGAGCGGGTACTACGCGAAATGAAAGTATGAAGTCGGAACGATGAAGGATGAAGTAAGAGCAAGCCTTCTTCACTTCATCGTTCATCGTTCCGACTTCATCGTTGCTTTCATCGGCATCGTAATTCATAGCCCGCGCGTCTAACGTCCGTATGCGAACGAGGGGCAGGGTCATCGTCCTCACGTCAATCATCGCGGTCGCGGGGGTCGCGGCGCTGCTCGCGGGCGCGCGCGGGAGCAGGCGCGGCGGCGTCGCGCGCGGCGGCGGTAGCGCGACGCAAGCCGCGTCCGTCGCGACGGAGGCGCACGCGCTTACGCCTCTGCCGCCGCGCGAGTTGTCGCCTGAGCTTGCGGGCGTGCGCTCGCGCGTGATGGAGAAAACTTCCGAGACGCGCGGGCTCGCGTGGCTTGCGCCGCCGGGGATGATCGAGCTGACGGGCTGGGAGTACGGCACGCGCGCGCGGGAGATGACGGACGCGCTCGGCGGCGAAGAGCTGCGGAGTTTAAGCCGACTCGCCTCCGCGGGCGGGCTGCTGCCCGAAGGGACTGATCTCGCCACGCTCGCCGCCGGGTTCACCGCCGCCTCCGCCACGGCACTCTACTCGCCGTTCGACAGGAGCGTGCTGCTCGTCGCGGAGCGGCGCGCGCGTTCGTCTGCGTCGGCGCACGCGGGCGCGTCGTCGCCGGGCGATTCTTCGCGCGGCGGCGAGTCGTCGTCCGCCGGGGTTGACGAGTCGCTGCTCGCGCACGAGTTCACGCACGCTTTACAGGATCAGCACTTCGATCTGCTGCGACTGCTCGGCGCGAAGCCTTACAATTTTGATCGCGGGGAGGCGGCTTTCGCCGTCGTCGAGGGCGACGCGATGAACGTCGAGCGCCGCCTGGAAGTGGGCGAGGCGGCTTGGTCGCGCCGCACGCCGGAGGACGCCGCGCGAATCGAGGAGCAGCGGTTCGCGATCTACCGCAAGGAATTCGGCGCGCTCTTCCCGCCGCTGCTCACCGAAACCTTCATCTTCCGCTACCGCGACGGCGCGCGCTTCGTCGAGACCGTGCGGCGCAAGGGCGGCGAGCGCGCCGTGGACGAGCTGTTCGCGCGCCCGCCCGCGTCGAGCGAGCAGGTGCTCCACCCGGAAAAATATTTCGCTGGCGAGCAGCCGCGCGAGATCAACTTCGACGACGCGCGCCTCGACGCCGCGGGCTGGCGCGAGACCGTCTCGACGCCGCTCGGCGAACTCGGCGTGCGCGGGCTGCTCTTGAAATCACTCCCGCGCGCCGCAGCCGAGCGCGCCGCCGCGGGCTGGGGCGGCGACCGCGCGTACCTGTTCGAGCGCGCGTCGGGCGAGCGTCTCTTCGTCTGGCAGTCTTCCTGGGACACGCCCGCCGACGCGCGGGAGTTCTTCCGCGCCTACAACGCGCTCGAACGCGCGCGCGGCGCGACCGAAGTCAACAATGGGGAAGGGAACGACTCGAAGACTTGGCGGGAAGGCGACACCGTGACGCGCGTCCGCCTCACAAACGACGCCGTGACGATCTTACGCGGGCGCGAATCGGACATCGCGTCGGCGATCTCGCTGGCAGGTTAACGCCAGAATTAACCGGGCGCGAGCGACCCGCCTTCGATTTACATTGAAGGAAGCATCATGAAAAGAGAGCTAGCGAGCGCTCCGGTTGAACGAGTTGTGAGACCGCCCGTTGGTTCTATCATTCCGCGCCGCGGGAAACGGGTCAGAGGTCTGTGCGGACAGTTCTATCAATCTGCAATAATTCTACCGGTGCCCCGTTTACCTCGATGAAGGCAACCGTGACGCCGGGGCTCGGGCTATTCGGCGCGATTATGATTTTGTGTCCGATCAACGCGGCGTCAAGGTCGTTGACCTCAAATGCGACGTGGGGAATTTTCAGGACGATTTCGGGATAGGGAGCGTCATCCCAATACCGCTGCCACTGGATGCCGAAGGGGTTGTTCGTGTGATCGCTGACAGTCACCTTCAGGTGAGGCAGATCGATCTCTCCGTCAAACTTCTCAGTTGTTGTGATACCGATGTGATTGTACTTCATGGCAAGTTTCCTATCCTTGTGACGGTCTAACTACGGGTTAGACTGCGGCGCGCAGTCTAACTACGCTTTCAACCGCACATCTTAACAGGAAAGAATGCCCGCAGCCGGGGCCGGGCGGCGCGCCGAATCACGTGGCGAGCCGCGCGCGTTCTCTCCACCCGAAGCCGCGGGCGGCGGGCGGTTCGTAATCCTTGCAGCGGCGGCGCGGGCGGGAGTATGCTGGCGGCGTCAGAGTGGACGACAGTCTCTCCCGTCCCGTCTGGTCTTTGCGGAAAGGAAGTGCAGTATGAGGAACGCCTGCAAAACGCTCGCCGGTCTCTCCCTCACTTTCGGTCTTCTCTTCGTCTGCGCGTCGCACGCGCGCGCCGACATCACCGACGATCATCTCATCTCTGCGCGCGCCGGGATCGTCAATCTGGTCTCCGGCGACGCCATGTTGCGGCGCGCGGGCGAGAGCGTGTGGCTCACGCTGCGCGTGAAGGACGAGCTGAAGAGCGGCGACGCGGTGCGCACGGGCGCGGGCGCTCGCGTCGAGGTGCTGCTCAACCCCGGCTCGTACCTGCGCCTCGGCGACTCTTCCGAGTTCGAGCTGACCGACGCCTCGCTCGACTCGCTCCGGATAAAACTCGCCAAGGGCGGCGCCGTCGTCGAAGCCGCGGGCTTCGACGACTCCGGCTTCACGATCACGGTCAATACGCCGCAGACGCAAGTCTCGGTCGTCCGCGCCGGCGTCTATCGCTTCGACGTCACGCCGTTAAACACGACCGAGCTGCGTGTGCAGAAAGGGCGCGCGCTCGTCGGCGGCGGTCGCGTGCTCGTGAAGGAAGGGATGGCGGCGCGCGTCGGCGCGTCGGGCGCGGTCGAGGTCGCGAAGTTCGACAAGAAGGATCGCGACGCGCTCGATCTGTGGAGCCGTGATCGCGCCGAGGAGGTGGCGCGCGTCAACCGCGCGCTCGAACTCAGGACGCTGAACGCGCGGCTCGCGAGCTTCGCCTACGGCAACCCGTACTTCGGCAGCAGCTTCGGCGGCGTCTGGCTGTGGGGCAGCAGTTGCTACACCTTCATGCCGTTCGTCATGGGCTTCTCGTCGCCCTACGGCTTCGGGTACCCGGCGTGGATGTTCTGGCCCGCCGAGGCGCTCTACGGCTGCGGCTGCGAGCCGCGCTACTACGGCGGCGCCTACTTCCGCAGGTTCCCGCGCCCCACCTTCTCGGCGGGCGGCAACACGATGTCGAACACGACCACGACGACGGGGACGCAGATCGCGCCGAAGCCTGCGAAGACGACTTCGCCCGGCGGCGGCGACTACTCGAAGCCCAGCCCCGGCGGCGGCGGCAGCTTCAAGCCGCCGAGCGACTTCTCGCGCCCCGTCTTCAACACGTCGCCCGCGAGCCCGAGCCCCGCGACGCACGCGTCGCCTTCGACGACCGCGCCGAAGGGCACGTCCCCGCGCGACAACTGAAGGCGCCCGCGCCGCGCGAGTCCGACGGGCGTGCGTCCGCCGATGAGATCGCCACCCACGCTCCTCGCGCTCCTCGTCTGCGCGTGCGTCTGCGCGGCGCAGGACGCGCCGCCGCGCCAAGACGTCCCGCCCGGTCTCGTCGTCCTCCGCGTGAAGTGGGAGCGGCAGCTCGACGCCGCGCGCGACGCCGGTCGCTCCCCTTACGACGCGAGCCGCGACGCCAGCGACCCCGACGCGCTCAACAACCCCGGCGGGCTGCGCACGGCGAGCACCAACCCTTTCCCGCCTTACGTCTATCAATACTCGGTCGAGGTCAGAAACGACGGCGCGAAGAAGATCAGGTGGCTGAGCTGGGAGTACGTCCTGAGCGATCCCGCCGGCAAGAAGGAGCTGGGGCGTCACGAGTTCGTCAGCCCCGAGAAGATCGAACCGGCGAAGAAGAAGACGCTGCGCGGCAGGACGCGCTCGACTCCGGCGCGTCTGGTCACCGCCGCCGGGCTCGCCAAGGGCAAGCGGCAGACTTACGACGAGCGCGTGGAGTTCCGCTGCGTCGCCTACGACGACGGGACTTGGTGGCACCGGGCTTCGTTAACGGAGTCCGACTGCGTCGCGGCGGAGAAGCGCGGCAAGTAACGATGAAGTAAGAACGCGGGACGATGAAGTGAGGGCGAGCTGCTTTCACTTCATCGTCCCGCGTTCCTCCTTCATCGTCTTCTTTCGCGGCGGGGCGATTTCGTCAGCGACTTCGAGCGCGTGTTCCGCGACCGACGCGACGCCGTTCGCCCCCGCCGCCGTGTCGCCGACGAGGTGAAGGTTCGGCGGGCGCGGAAGGTGGTCGAAGACGTCGCCGTACACGACCTCGCGCGTGCGCGCCACGCCCCACACCGCGCCGAGCCTGCGCCGCGTCCGCTCGTAGTAGCCGCGCGGCGTCAAGGTCTCGATGACCTCCGCGCCGGCGCCCAACTCGGGCAGCGCCGCGTGCAGACGCCCCCACCAGAACTCCAGCGCGCGGCTGTCCTGCGCCTCGTGCTCCTCCTCGTCCTCGTGGTACGCGAACCACTCCGCGGAGTCCGCGAACGCCGCGAGCGTCGCCGCGCGTTTACCCGCGGGCGCGCGCGCGTCCCACGCGGGCGCGACGTTCAGCGCGAACAGATCGCGCGTCGGATCAAACGTCGCGCTCTCGCCCGCCTCCGCATCGTCGCCCGCGTCCGCGAGCGCGACGACACGCGTCGAGGGCAGGCGCGACGCCGCCTCTTCGTCCACGCCGAAGAGGACGAGGTACGCGCCCCAGCCGCGCAAGGCTTTCAGACGTGCGCGCTCGTCCGAGCCCGACGGCGCGGCGCGCGCGAGCTTGCCGTAGGTGTCCCACGCCGTCAGGTTGCTCACGACCGCGCGCGTCGCGCGCACCGTCTCGCCGCTCAGGAGCACGACGCCCGTCGCGCTCAGGTGCGCCGGTTCGGCGAGCCGCAGCGCCGTCGTGTCGAAGCGCACCGTGCCGCCGCTCCGGCGGACTGATTCCACGAGGGCGTCTGCGAGCGCGGCGGCGCCGCCCTCGATCGCGTAGTGCGCCCGGCGCGCGTGGGCGAACACTTCCGCCGCCGTCGCGACCGAGCATTCTTCGCCAGCGCACAGCGCGAAGAGCTGTAGCTGCGCGTCAACGAAGCGGCGGAAGCGCGCGGGCGCGCCCTCCAGCCTCCCGGCGACGGTCTGCCCGCGCGCCGCGGCGAGCAGCGCGTCGCCCTCCTCCTCTTCGCGCGCGTCGCGTCGCTTGCCGAACAGGGAGAAGCGGCGACGCGGCGGCTCGTGCCGTGAGCTGATAGGTGTGCGCTCGCGCCCGCGTCGCGCCTCGGCGACGCGCGAGAGTTCACGGAAGAAGCCGACGGCGAGACCGGCGCATTCGGGGAAGGCCAGGCACAGGTCTGCGTCCGCCTCGCCCTCGTCCTCGGAGCCGACGCGCACCTGCGCGCCGTCCGCCGTCCGCACCGTGTAAGCCGGAAAAACCTTGCGCGCTTCGGGCGGCTCGACGGGAAGCTCGGCGAACACGCGCTCGATGATCCCGCCTGCGCCGAATCCCCGGTACAGCCCCGCCGTCGGCTCGAACGTGTAGCCGAACTTCTCGACCGCCGCGACGCAGCCGCCCGCGTATGATTCGCGCTCGACGACGCACACCGAGACGCCGCGCGCGGCGAGCAGCGCGGCGGCGGTCAGCCCGCCCAAGCCCGCACCGACGACGACGACCTCGTAACTCATCGGCTTAGTTGCATAGCCGCAGAAGGTGCGCGAGCGCGCAGGCTAATCCTTGTGGCTTCGGCGTGACGGTGAACCGCTCGAAGTAAGGCGAGGCGATGATGAGTACGGACTGGATGCCGTTGAAGATCAGGTGGATGACGAAACAGGGGAGC
>JAIVGV010000561.1 GCA_020201365.1 Acidobacteriota bacterium | reverse complement strand
CGAGGACGCAGCGCGTGATCTTCAGCTCGTCGAGGAGCGCGGCGACGTCCTGCGCCATCTCCTCCATCGTCGCCGCCGCCTCATTCGTCGCCGTCGTCTCGCCAAGCCCGCGCAGGTCGGGCGCGACGACGCGGAAGGAGTCGTTGAGCGCGTCCGCCTGCTCGCGCCACATCGTGCGGTCGAAGGGGAAGCCGTGCAGCAGGACGACGGGCACGCCTGCTCCAGCGTCGTCGTAAGCCAACTCGGTTCCGCGCACGCGGCTGACAGCCATCAACGCACCCCTTCGAGAGCCGGATCGTCCGCGCGCAGGCGCGCGCGCCGGGCGGCGGATTTTGAGAGCCGTTTTGGGCGAGGAATCTCGTCCCGCTTCAAATAGCACGCGCGCCGTGCGCGGGTCAACGCCGACGAACCGCGCGTGGTATAATCGCATCTAAATTCAGCCCTCCCGAAAACAGAAACGCGGAACGCCCGTGACCCTACGTCCGCGGCGGAAAATTCACGAAAGGGAACCGAGTTTGATGAGCAGCAAGAAGGGTAAGACTGTCGAGATTTTCACGCCCGCCGAGCAGCGCGCCGCGCGCAGCGAGCGCATCGAGGTGAGGGACGCCGAGCCTTACGGCTGGATCGCTTTTTCGGAGTCGGGCGCAGAGCAGAGCTACCACCTCTTCCGCAACCCGGAGACGCGCAGGCTCGTGTGCACCTGCGCCGACTTCATCTTCCGCGGCGAGCACGAGCCGCACTACGAGTGCAAGCACGTCTCGGCGACGCTCAAATACATCGCACGCCAGTACCTCGCGCGCGAGTACGACCCGCACCGGCAGAACGCGCCGCGCACCTTGAAGGCGGCGTGACTTTGACTCAAAAAGAACTCACCGCAGAGGCGCAGAGACCTCGCAGAGATCACGCGGAGAAAGCCGATCCCAGATTTCAAATCTCAGACGGATTTTCTCTGCGCCGACTCTGCGGTTACTCTGCGCCTCTGCGTTGAACCTCAACGACCTTCACACACAAGCTACGACAACGCGGCTTTATAAACTTCTTCCGTCTCGCTCACCATCCGCTCAAGACTAAAGCGCTCACGAGCCGACTCACGTGCGTTCGACGCGAGACGCGCGCGCCCGTCGTCGTCTCCGAGTAGTTCGAACATCGCCGACGCCAGCGCCTCCGCGTCGCCGACGGGCACGAGCCTGCCGGTCTCGCCGTCGCGGACGATCTCGCGCGAGCCGTCCGTCTCGGTGGCGAGCACGCACGCGCCGCAGAGCATCGCCTCGACGGTGGCGAGCCCGAAGGCTTCGGCGCGCGCGGGCGAGACGTAGAGGTCGAGCGCGGCGAGCAGGCGCGGCAGGTCGGGCGTGTGGCCGCGGAAGTGGACGCGCCCGCGCAAACCTTCCTCGCCGACGAGCCCTTCGAGGCGTCGGCGCATGTACTCGTCGGACGAGTTGTCCTCGCCGACGATCAGAAACTCGGCGTCGGCGACGCGGCGCGCGACGACGGCAGCCGCACGCAGCATCACGTCCTGACCTTTAACCTCGGAGAGATCGCCGACCGTGCCGACGAGCAGCCGCGCCGAAGTCTTGAGCGACTCGCGTCGGTAGGCTTCGCGATCAAAGTCGCGCAGCGCTTCGTCGTAGGCGGCGAAGGAGACGCCGTGCGTGACGACCGTGATTTTGTCGTCGGCGAAGATGCGTTGCCCGCGCAGCCCGCGCGCGACGCCCGCGGAGACGGCGATGACGCGCGCGACGTTCGCGAGCGCGAAGCGGTGCAGGCTGTTCAGGGCGAACGGGACGTGGCGCGTGATGACGAGGCGCGCGCCGGGCGCGCGGCGCGCGGCGAAGGCTGCGGGCGGGTAGTCGCGCGCGAGGTGCGCGTGGACGATCTCGACGCCGCGCTCACGCGCGAGTCGCGCCAGCTCGCGCCCGCTCGCAATGTCGAGCGCGTTGCGCAAGGGGAGCGTGAAGATGTGCGAGTCGGGCAGCGTGAGCCGCGCGCGCACCGGCGAGTCGGGTCGCAGCGCGGCGAAGACGCAGTGTCCGCGCGCCTGAAGCGCGTTCGAGAGATCGACGAAGTGGCGCTCGCCGCCGCCGAAGGTGTCCGCCGAGTTGATCTGGAGAATC
>JAIVGV010000079.1 GCA_020201365.1 Acidobacteriota bacterium | reverse complement strand
ACGCGGCTCCACGTTGATCGAAGAGCCTGTCGTAGGACTGTCGCAGCAGCTCCGACGCGCCCGAGGCAGGCGCGGCGAGCACGAGCAGCCCGCGCGAGGCGGCGGCGTGCGGCGCGAGGCTCACCACTTCGGCGAGCGCGTCGTCGCGCCCGACGTAGAGGTCGGGCGCGACGCGACCGAGGACGCGCCGGAGCGTTGGGTTTGGGGCGGGGGTGTCGGGGGGCATCTTTTTTTAGGCGGGGCTCGAGCCGTGGGCGGGCGAGTAGGTCTCCACGCGGTTCTTGCCGCGGCTCTTGGCGAGGTAGAGGGCCTGGTCGGCTGCGCCGATCATGCTCTCGGGAGTGTCAACTTTCGGGGCGAAGGACGAGATGCCGACGCTCACCGTGACCGCGCCGCCCGGCTGCGACTCGCGGTGCGCGAACGGCGTGCGCTCGACGCGTTGGCGTATGCGCTCGGCGATGACCTGCGCTTCGGACGCGCTCGTCTGCGGCAGCAGCACGCTGAACTCCTCGCCGCCGTAGCGCGAGGCGACGTCCGCCGAGCGCAGCGCAGCCTTGAGGCACTGCGCCGTCATCTCCAGAGCGATGTCGCCCGCCTGATGACCGTGGCGGTCGTTGTACTCCTTGAAGTTGTCAATATCAATCATCAGGAAGCTGACCGGGAAGCGGTGGCGCTTCGAGCGTTCGAGCTCTTCGCCGAGCCGCTCTTCGAGGTAGCGGCGGTTGAGGAGTCCGGTGAGCGCGTCCGTGATCGAGAGGAGCTGGAACTGCGTCGCCTTCTGGTGCCACTCGGCGCGGTCGAGCGCGAGCGCCATCTGCGGCGCGAGCAGATCGATCAGGTTCAGATCGAGCTCGTCGTAAGCGCCGCCGCCGGCCTTGTCCGTCACGTTGAGCACGCCGACGCGGCGGCTGCCGACGAGCAGAGGGTAGCTGATGAACGAGCGCGTCTTGTACTTGCGCTCCGCGGGCGCGGGCTTCCGACCGGCGGAGGCGAGATCGCGCACGACGAGCGGGCGACCCTCGCGCAAGACCGTCCCCGACACGCCCTCGCCGAGCGGCACGCGCGCGTCGCGCGTCACCCTCGCGCGCGGGCCGACCGCCGCTTTCACCTGCAGCTCGTTCGCCGCCTCGTCGTAGAGCAGCAGCGAGGCGCGCTCGCTTCGGAGTAGCTCGGTCGAATGGCGCAGGATCGTGTTGTAGGCTTCGTCCGGGTCGGCCGAGCCGATCTGCTCGGTGAAAGATTGCAGGTGGTAAGCGGCGCGCATGCGTCGCTCCAGTTCTTCGCGCAGGCTCAGCAGCTCGAGCGGCACGGCGAGCTTGTCGCAGTAGTCGCTCACGAGGCGGCGGCTCTCCTCGTCGAGCGCCGCGCCGCCGACCGCGAGCGCGCCCGCGATCTCGTCGCCGACGGCGAGCGGGAAAATCTCTGTGACTTCCTTGGCGTCGAAGTCGAGCCGGTCGCGCGCCGGGGAGGCTTCGTCGGCGTGTGCGCGCGCGTGACCGTTCTGCGCCGCGGCGCGACGGAGCGAGACGTGCGGCGCGGAGACTTTAAAGTCGCCCGTCGCGGAGACGGCGGCGAGCGCGTCGTCGCGGCGGACGTAGAGCGCGAGCGACTTCAAGCCGTGCGCGGCGGCGAGCGTGTAGAGCACGCGCTGGCTCGCCTCTTCGAGCGTGACGCCCGTGGGGAAAAGCTCCGCGTCGAGGGCTTCGAGCTCTTCGTCGAGCAGCGTCGGCTGCATCGCGTCGGCGGTCGCGGCGCGCGCGCGCGGCGCGTGGGCGGCGACTTCTTCGGCAGCCTCCTGCAACATCCGTTCGAGTCTCTCCAACTCGAAGCGCGTGGCGAAGAGGACGTTGCGGAAGAGTTCGGGGCTGAGCAGGTCGCGCAAATCGCCGTCGCGGAAACGCTCGACGAGCGCGCTGTAGTCCGCCGAAGAGAGGAACGCGCGACCGCCGATGACGGCGAGCCGCCTCCCCTTCCTCAGCTCGACGGGCGCGGCGAAGCACTCGAACCCGGCGTGGCAGCGGTAGTAGCTCGCGCCGCCCGCCTCTTGCGCGCGCTTGTAAGCCTCGCCGCAGTAGGGGTCGCAGAGGTGCGCGTGCGCGGTCGAAGTCTGGAACGTCTGGCAGATCGAGTTGTTGTTGGAGGTGAGGAGCTGCGGCGGCTGGTGACCTTCGACGAGGAGCAGGGCGAGACCCGACTCAGCCGCCAGAGACGCCTGTTCCGTCTCCCAGCGCGGCGGGAATTTCACGTCGTCCTGCTGGCGCTGTGCCGTGCGCACAGCCTCCTCGCTCTTCTCCATCGTGTTAGTTGGCGGCTGACACCTTCGGGATGAAGGACGCGGCAAACGTGGCGGAAAAAGGAGTGCTCTGTCGGAGAGCCTTGCTCGAAGCGGCGCGGATCACGGCTGTGACCGCCCCCCTACCGCAGTATAAGAGCCCGCGCGCGTTTCGGACAAGAGTTTTCTACTCAGCGGTTTAGCCGAACCTTTCGCAGCCGACTTGTTAAACCTTACGGGGAGTCTGACTCACAAAGAATAAACGCCGAATGTCCCAACTTTTTCAAGCCCGATTAACTTCTCGACAGCCGCGCGGCGACCACGATAGCCCCGCCGCCTCACCTTCTGCCGAAGCCGACGACCGCCGTCGGCTCCTTCCGCGGCGGCTGCCAGCCCACGTCCAGGCGCACGCGCTTGAGCGAGTAGGCTTCGAGCAGGTTCGCGTCGAAGCCCCCGACGTAGGGCTTGACGAGCGCGAACGACGACGCGAAGTAAACCGGAATCGCCGGGACTTCCCTGAGCGCCTGCGGCTCGTCGAGTATTTCGGGCACGACGCGCGGCGGACTGTTCTCAGCCGCCGCGCGTCGCGGCGCGCCCCCCGCCGGCTGCGGCGAAGCCGCCGCGCCCTGCGCGTCGGTCGCCCCGCCCGCCCCGAAGGCGAAGCGTTCGGGCGAGAACATCGCGAGCATGTTCGCCTCCTCGTCCGTCGTCTGCATCAGGAGGCTCCGCTTCGCCACGTCGTACTCGCCCGCGCGCAGACGCGTCTCGTACTCGTCCCAACTCTTCAGCTGGAGATCGGTTTCGACGCCGAGCACGTCCTGCCACATCTCCTTGATCGTCTCGGCGACTTGACGGTGCTGATCGTTGCGGTTGACGAGCAGGCGCACGCGCGGGAAGCCGTAGCCGCCGGGGTAGCCCGCCTCAGCCAGCAGGCGGCGCGCGCGGTCGGGATCGAACGTGAGCTTCGCCGCCCCGTCGCCTTCAGCCGCCTGCTTTGACTCGCCGCCCGCCTTCGTGTCGTCGCTCTTTGCCTCGTCACGTCGGAGGTCGTCGGCTTTCGTCAGACCGTCTTCGCTCTTCGCGTCGCGCTCTTTCTCCTCGCGCGGCTCGGCGGGCAGAAAGTTCTCCGCCGGGACGGTCGAGCCTTCGAGCGTGTCTTCGCTCAGCCGCCCGCGATCTATCGCGAGCGCGAGCGCGAGGCGGACGCGCACGTCGTCGAAGGGCGGTCGCGTCGCGTTGAAGTCGTAGTAGGTGAGCGCGCCGAAGGTCGCGCGGCGGAAGTCTTTGTACGAGGCGAGCAGCTTCAGGCCCGTCGGCTCGACGTTGACGTTCGTCACCGCGTCAACCTCGCCCGCGCGGTACGCCGCGAGCGCGCCCTCCGCGTCGCGCGCGCCGACGAAGCGCACGCGCTCGAGCGCGACACGCGCCGCGTCCCAGTAGTTCGGCGCGCGCTCCAACACGACGCGCTCGTCCGTCGCCTCGCCGAGACGGAACGCGCCGTTCGTCACCAGCGCGCCGCCCGCGACGGGCGGCGTCGGAACGCCGTCGTTCGGCTGCGGCGCTCCGGCGGGCGATGCTTCGCCGCGCCCCGCCTGCGCCGCGGGCGCGTCGTGCACCGGGCGGAAGATCGGGTGGGCGAGCAGCGCGGGCAGGTTCGGATCGGGGCGGCGCAGACTCAGGCGCAGGACGTGATCGCCGAGCGCCTCGACCGCGAGGCGCGACTCGCCGTGAGTCGCGCCATTCGCGACTCGCGACTCAGGCGCGTTCGCAGTTGCGTTTGTGTTCGCATTCGCCTCCGATCCGGTCGCGCTTTGCGCGTCGTTCGGCTTCGGCTGCGTGTCGCCGCGCAGCGATCTGGCGTCGCCCGCGATCAGGTTGTTCAGGAGCGAGAAGTGGGGCGCGTCTTCGCCGAGCCTGAGCGTGCGCTGCCAGGAGCGCAGGTAGTCCTGCGCCGTGACGGGCTCGCCGTTCGACCAGCGCGCGTCATCCCGCAGGTAGAACGTCCACACGCGCGCGTCGCGCGACGCCTCCCACCGCGCCGCGTCGGCTGGCACGACCGCGAGCGTCCGCGGATCGTAGTCGGTCAGCCCCTCGTAGAGCGCGCGCACGGCGTCGGTGTCGGGCGGCGCGGCGGCGCGCGCCGGGTCGAAGACGCGCGGCAGCCCGCCGTCGCTCCAGCGAAACTCCTGCGCGCGCGGCACGACGACACGACCGTAGTAAGAACCCCCGGCGTCGTCCAAGAAGCAGCCGCCGCCCGACGCCACGAGCGCGAGCGACAACACGGCGACGAGCTTCGCGCGCCAGCGCGGAGGATCACGAACGATCTTTGCGAGTCTCCCTTTCATCAAACTCACACCGCGTCTCGCCGTAAGGCTCATCGGCTGGGTTCGGCGCGCGCCTCAGCCAGCGCCTTCAGCTCGGCGTAAACCTGTTCGACGTGCGCGCGCGTCTCCGCGAAGCTGCCGGAGGTGTCGATCAGGTAGTCGGCGTGGCGCATCTTCTCGTCCTGCGGCATCTGCGCCGCGATGCGCCGCTCGGCTTCCTCGCGTGAGAGGCTGTAGCGACGCATCAGCCGCTCGACCTGAACGGTGGGCTCGCAGTGGACGACGACGAGTCTGTTGAAGCGGCGGTAACTCCCGGTCTCGATCATGAGCGCCGCGTCAATCATCGCGACGCCGCGCGGCGCTTCCCTCTCACGCGCGCGCAGCCATTCGTCCTGCGCGGCGATGATGATCGGGTGAAGGATCGAGTTGAGGAGTTGCCGCTTCGCCTCGTCGGCGAACACGACCGAGGCGAGCCGCGCGCGATCCAGCCTTCCGTCATCGCCCAACACCTCTCCGCCGAACGCCCCGACGACCGCGCGCAAGCCGCGGCTTCCCGGCGCGACCGCCTCGCGCGCCGTCTCGTCCGCGTCGAGCACGCGGCAGCCCAACCCGGCGAAGACCGACGAGACGTGAGACTTGCCGACCGCGATTGATCCCGTGAGCCCGACGCGCAACATAAAACATGACGACGCGGCGCGAGCGCGCAGCGACGCGGAAGAGCGCTCTAAAGATTAGACGCCACAACGCCGGCAAGAAGTTCGACGTAGCGCCGAGACCCACGCCTCTCATCAGCCGCGCCGCCGTCGCCGCGTCTATTCGATGCCGCGTCGGCGTCGCGCGGCGACGACTGTGTTGCGCATCAGCATCGCAATCGTCAAAGGCCCGACGCCGCCGGGCACGGGCGTCAAACGCCCCGCGACGCGCGTAACTTGCGCCGGGTGCACGTCGCCGACGAGCGTGTAGCCGCGCCTGCGGATCGCCTCGATCCTCCGCCCGGCGTCTTCGCCGAACAGGTCGCGCGCCCGCGCCTCGTCCGTCACCTTGTTCATCCCGACGTCCACGACGACCGCGCCCGGCTTCACGTGCTCGGCTCGGATGAGCGCCGCGCTGCCGACGGCGCAGACGAGCACGTCGGCGCGCCGCGTCTCTGCGGCGAGGTCGCGCGTGCGCGAGTGGCAGACCGTGACGGTCGCGTCGGCGCGCAGCAGCAACTCCGCCATCGGGCGACCGACGATGTGGCTGCGCCCGACGACGACCGCGTGCGCGCCGCGCAACGTGACGCCCTCGCGCACGAGCAGCTCGAAGATTCCGGCGGGCGTGCAAGGAACGAGTGACGGCAGCCCCAGGATCATCCGACCGACGTTCACGGGATGGAAGCCGTCAACGTCCTTCTCGGGATCAATCGCCTCGATGACGCGCCGCTCGTCACCGGCGCGCGGCAGCGGCAGTTGCACGAGGATGCCGTCAACTTCGGCGCGCGCGTTGAGCGCGTTCACCTCGGCGAGCAGCGCCCCGGTCGTCGTCTCCGCCGCGAGCGCGTGGTGCTCCGAGAGCAGCCCCAGCTCGGCGGAAGCCTTCACCTTGCCCGCGACGTAAACCGCCGACGCCGGATCGTCGCCGACGCGCACGACGGCGAGGCACGGCACAACGCCGTGCTCTCGCTTGAGCCGCTCCACGTCCCGCGCGACTTCCGCTCTGATCTCGGCGGCGACTCGCGCGCCGTCGAGGACAGTCGCGCGGCGCTGCTCGCCGATCTTACCCGCGCTCTCCATACCTTGCCGAAATCCTAACACACATCAACCCGCGCCTTCACACGCGCGGCGCGCAGGGGAAGCGCGGACTTTTCACGCTTCGCTCCGACCCAGTTTCCGGCGCGGCGAAAATGGTTGTAAGCTACTCTGCGAATGCTCAAGAAGTCATGCATGAAGCGCGCCGCGCTGATTTTGCTCTTGCTCGCGACCGCCGGGATTCTAAGTTGCGGCGGCACGTCCGAGCCGCAGAAGCGCTACGAGCTGCGCGGCACAATCGTCTCCTTCGACAAGGATCGCCGCGAGGTCGTCGTCTCGCACGGCGCGATCCCCGATCTGATGGAGGCGATGACGATGCCCTACACGCTCAAAGAGCCTTCAGCCTACGACGCGATGAAGGCGGGCGACCAGATCACGGCGACGCTCGTCGTCGCGGGCGAGCGCACGTGGCTTGAGAACCCGGTCATCGTCCACACCGAGTCTGATCCGTCCTCGCCGCAGCAAGCCTCCCCGTCGCAGCCGGGCGAGCCGCAGCCGGGCGCGGATGTGCCCGACTTCACGCTGACGAATCAGGACGGCAGACAGATCAAGCTCAGCCAGTACCGCGGCCGCGCGCTCGCCCTCACCTTCATCTACACGCGCTGCCCGCTGCCAGACTTCTGCACGCTGATGAGCAACAACTTCGCCGAGATTGATCGCGCGCTGGAAAAGGATCGGGCGCTCGCCGCCCGCGCGCACCTGCTCAGCGTGAGCGTCGATCCGGCGCGCGACACGCCGAAGGTCTTGCGCAGCTACGGCGCGGGGCACACCGGCAGATACGCGGACGAGAAGTTCGAGCGCTGGGAGCTGGCGACGGGCGATCCGGCGGAGGTGCGGAGGATGGCGAGCTTCTTCGGGCTCGTTTACGACGAGCAGGGCGATCAGATCGTCCACTCGCTGCGAACGGCGGTCGTCGCGCCCTGAAAGGTTGAGGGCGACGGAAGGTCGTCCGTCTTTCGTCTAGCCTGAAGTTAGCGGCGGTATATTCACCGCGGAGGCGGGGAGGACTCGCAGGGTTAGCGCAGAGGGCAAAGATTTCTCGGCGTTGGCTCTGCGAGTCCTCCGCGCCTCCGCGGTGAATATACCGCCGCTAACTTCAGGCTAGACGAAAGACTGACGACCTTCCGTCGCCCTCAACCTTTCAGCTTCTTGATCTCCTCCGTGAGCACGGGCACGACCTCGAAGAGATCGCCGACGATGCCGTAGTCGGCGATGTCGAAGATGGGCGCTTCCGGGTCTTTGTTGACGGCGACAATCGTCCCCGAATTCTTCATCCCGACGAGATGCTGGATCGCGCCGGAGATGCCGAGCGCGACGTAGAGCTTCGGCGCGACCGTCTGACCCGACGATCCGATCTGACGGTCAATCGGCAGCCAGCCCGCGTCGCAGATCGGGCGCGAGGCGGCGAGTTCCGCTCCGAGCGCGTCGGCGAGTTTTTGCGCGAGCGCGAGGTGCTCCTGCCCCTTGATGCCTCTCCCGACGGCGACGATGATCTCCGCCTTCGACAGGTCAACCGCGGCCTTCACCTCCTGGAAGGGCGCTTCCGGCTTCATCCTCACGTCGCCGACTTCGACCGGCATTGACTCGACCGCAGCGCCGCCCCCCTTCTCCGCCTGCTCCGCGCGGTACGCGCCCGACTGGAACGTGGCGAAGACGGGCGGCTCGCCCGCCGCGACAACGTCGGCGTCAATCTTTCCGAGGAAGATGCGGCGCGAGAACGTGACCGTGCCGCCTTCGACCGACGCGCGCACGCAGTCGCTGATCACGTCCTTGCGGAAACGCGCGGCGAGCTTGGGCGCGAAGTCGCGCACCAGATAAGTGTGCGGCATGACGACGAACGCCGGATCGAGCGCGCGCACGGCGCGCTCCATCGCGTCGGCGTAGGCGTCGGGCGTGTACTCGTCGAGCTTCGCGTTCTCGACCGAGACGACCTTTTCGATCTTGTAGCCCGCGATCTCGCCCGCGAGCGTCGCGTCCGCCGAGAGCACGACCGCCGAGACGGGCTGACCCATAGCCGCGCCCAATTGCTGACCCGCCGCGACCGCCTCGAAGCTCGCCTTGTTAAAACTGCCGTCGCGGTGCTCCGCGAAGATCAGGATTCCGTTTGGCATGAGTAGCTGTTAGCCGTTAGCGATTAGCTGCTAGCTCAAAGCCAAAAACATTTCCTCAAGGCTAAAAGCTAACGGCTAACCGCCGACGGCTCCTAGATTATCCTCGCCTCGCTCCGCAGCTTCTCGGCGAGTTGCGCCGCGCCCGCCTTGGCGTTGCCGTCGCCGAGGAACTGCGTCTGTTTGGTCTTTGCGGGGAAGTAAACTCTGGTGACGCGCTGGCTCGCTCGGGCGTCCGCGGCTGCCGGGGAGACTTCTTTGATCTCCTTCTTCTTCGCCGCCATGATGCCCTTCAAAGTCGCGTAGCGAATCTGGCTGATGCCCGACTGGATCGTCAGAAGCGCGGGGCGCGGCATCTCGTACCACTGATACCAGCCGCTCTCCAGCTCGCGCTTCACCCTCAGGCGCTCGCCCGAAGCGTCAACCTCGATGACGATTGTCGCGTGCGGCAGACCCAAAAGCTCGGCGAGGATGACGCCCGTCTGCGCGTAGCCGTCGTCGTCCGCCTGCAAGCCCGTCATCACGAGGTCGGGCTGCTCGCCGCGCACGGCTTCGGCGAGAGCCTGCGCGCCCGCGA
>JAIVGV010000358.1 GCA_020201365.1 Acidobacteriota bacterium | reverse complement strand
CGATGTGGCTCGTCGCGCTCTTCCCCGTGCTGATCCTCTCGGCGCTGCCGCGTGAGACAAAGCCGCGCGCGCCGTGCTAGGCTTACGCTTCGCCGCGTCAGGCTCACACGCGCCGCGTCGCTCTAAAAATCAACGCGGAGTGTGTCGCGCTTTCGTCGTGCGCGAAACTTCGACTTAGAGAGGCGCGGCGCATCTTCCGCGTCGAAACCGTGCCCCGCCTGCGAGGTGAAGAGATGAATAAGATTCCCCTGACGCGCGCGCTCGTCGCCGGGCTCGCGCTCAGTTCCGCCGCGCGCGCGCAGCAGCACGACGCGATGCGGCAACAGACGCCCGCGCCGCCGCAGCGCGCTACGCTCGTCGCAGGCATGGGCAGGCATCACCACGCCGTCTCGACGCGCAGCGCAGAGGCGCAGCGCTTCTTCGATCAGGGGCTGACATACGTCTTCGCCTTCAACCACGACGAGGCGGTGCGCTCCTTCCGCCGCGCCGCCGAACTCGACCCCACGCTCGCGATGGCTTACTGGGGCGTCGCCTACGCGCTCGGTCCCAACATCAACCTCGACGTTGACCCCGAGCGCGAGCGCGCCGCCTTCGACGCCGTGCGGCAGGCGCGCAAGCTCGCCGCCGACGCCACGCCCAAGGAGCGCGATTACGTCGAAGCCCTCGCGCAACGTTACACGGACAACGCGCAGGCGGCGCCGGACGATCTGCGCCGCCTCGCCGTCAACTTCAGCGGGGCGATGGGCGCGCTCGCGCACAAGTACCCGAACGATCTGGACGCCGCGACGCTCTACGCCGAGAGCATGATGGACTTGCGCCCGTGGAAACTCTGGACGCCCGAAGGCAAGCCCGCCGAAGGCACGGAGGAGATTCTCGCGACGCTCGAATCAGTCCTCAAGCGCGATCCGAACCACATCGGCGCGATCCACTACTACATCCACGCCGTCGAAGCCTCGCCGCACCCGGAGCGCGCGCTGCCTTACGTCGCCAGGCTCCCCGCGCAAGTCCCCGCCGCGGGTCACCTCGTCCACATGCCCGCGCACATCTACATGCGCGTGGGCGACTACCACGGCGCCGCGACGACCAACGTCGCCGCCGCGCGCGCGGACGAAAATTACATCAAGGCGGCGGGCGCCCGAGGGCTGTATCCTTTGATGTACTACAGCCACAACCTGCACTTCGAGGCGATCGCCTACGCGATGGACGGCAACCTCGCACGCTCGCTCGACGCCGCGCACAAGTTGGAGGCGAACGTCGCGCCCGCGCTCAAAGAGATGCCGATGCTCGAAGGCTTCATGCCGACCGCGCCGCTCGTCCTCGTGCGCTTCCACCGCTGGGGCGACGTGTTGAAGCTACCGCAGCCCGCCGACTCGATGCCCGTCACGCGCGCCGTCTATCACTTCGCCCGCGCGATGGCTCTCGCTTCGACCGGCAAACTTGACGACGCCGCGCGCGAGCGACAACTCTTCGACGCGACCGTTAAAACCCTCCCGCCCGACACGCCCTACGGCTCGCTCAACACGGCGGCGGGCGTGCTCGGAGTCGCCGCGCGCACGCTCGAAGCGCGCGTCAGCGAAGCCCGCGGCGACCTCGAAGCGGCGGCAGCCTCTCTACGCCTCGCGGCCCAAGCCGAAGACCTGCTCAACTACGACGAGCCCCCGCCGTGGTTCCTGCCCGCGCGCGAATCGCTCGGCGGCGTGCTGCTTCGCGCGCACAAAGCGAGGGAAGCGGAACAAGCGTTCCGCGACGATCTCCGACGCAACCCGCACAACGGTCGCTCCCTCTTCGGCTTGCGCGAGAGTCTCAAAGCGCAGGGCAAGCCCCGCGAGGCGCGGCGCATCAACCTCGAATACTTGCGCGCGTGGCAGCACGCCGACGCGCGCCTGAGCGTCGCCACCCTGTAGCGAGAGCGGTCGCCGGAGAATCTGACAAGTCATGCACGTCACGCGAGTCGAACTCGACAACATCAAGGCTTACGAGCGCGCCGAGTACAACTTCGAGCCGGGGACGACCGCCATCGTCGGGCCGAACGGCGCGGGCAAGACCACGATCCTCGAAGCCATCGCGTGGGCGCTCTTCGACACGCTCGACTACTCGAAGGACGACTTCCTGCGTCGCGGCGCGAAGAAGGGTTCTGTCAGAGTCACCTTCGAGTCCGACGCCGACGGGCGCAGCTACACCGTCTATCGCGACACGGCGAACGGCTACTACATCTACGATCAGGGGCTGAACGCGAAGATCGCCGAGCAGAAGAAGGACGTGCTGCCGATGCTGCGCCAGCTCCTCGGCGTCGAGCCGGGCACGGACGTGCAGGCGCTGTTCAAATCCGCCATTGGCGTCCCGCAGGGCACGCTCACGGCGGATTTTTTGCGCCCCGCGCGCCAGCGCATGGACGCCTTCAACCGCCTGCTCAAGGTCGAGGAGTACGTCGAGAGCTCGAACCGCCTGCTCAAGGTCGAGCGCCTGATCGCCGAGCGCGTCGCGGAGGCGCGCGAGCGGATCGGTCGCGCCGAGGGCACGCTCGCGCGCTACGACGAGCTGACGACCGAGCACCAAACGTCCGCCGCCCGCGCCGAAGAGCTGACCGCCGCGCTCGCCTCCGCGCAGACGGACGCGGAGGGTCACGAGCGCGCCGTCGAACTTTTCGACGAGGCGGAGCGGCGCGTCGCCGAGACGCGCGCGCGCGCCGAACGTGCCACCGTCGAACGCGAGTCTGCGGAGAGGCGGCTGCGCGATCTCCAGACCGAGCTCGACGCCGCGCTCGCCGCGCGCGAGCGCCACCGCGCGACCGAGAAGGATTCGCGCGCGCACCTCGCCGCGCAAGACGCGCTGCAAGCGCTCGAAGCCGAACGCCAAGAGCGCGACCGCGCGCGCGCCGACAGCGAGCGCGTCGAGCGCATGATCGTCTCGGCGGAGGCGGACCTGCGCCGCCTAACGGACGCGCTGGAGTCCGCCAAGCGCGCCCGCGCGTCGGTCGCCTCGCTCGAACGCGAGATCGCGACGCAGGAGGAGCTCGAGCGCGAGCGCGACCACGCGCGGGAGCTGCGCGCCCGCGCCGTCGCCGCGCGCGATCAACTCCGACGCCTCGACTCGGAACTCGAAGAGCTGCGCGGCGAGTACGAGCGCACGAAGGCTGCGCTGCGGCTCGCCGAGAGCGCGGGCTACACGCGCGCGCAGGTCGAGGCGTTGGAGATCGAGCGCAAGGGCTTGGAGGCGCAACTTAGCGACGCCGAGAAGGCCGGCGCCGAGCGCAAGCCGCTCTCGAAGCAGCGCGACGACACCGCGCGCGACATCACGCGCCTGCGCGCCGCGCTCGCCGCGCTCGAACGCAAAGCGGGCGAACTCGAAAGTCGCGCGCGCGGCGCGCAGGACTTGCCGCGGCTCGAAGCCGGGGCGCGCGAGCTGGCGGAACAAGCCGCGCACCTGAACGCCGAGATCAAACGCGACGAGCGCACGCGCGAGGAGACGCGCGGCGGCGTCTGCCCGGTGCTGCGCGAGAAGTGTACGAGCTTCAGCGCGGGGCAGAGTTACACCGACTACTTCGACAGGCTGATCGCCGAAAACAGCGCGCGGCTCAACGCCGTTCAGGCGGACGCGGCGCGCGCCGCGAAGGCTGTCGCCTCGGCGCGCGAGGCGTCGGTCGCGACGGCGCAGCTTGAGTCCGAGCGCGAACGGCTCGCGCACGAGCGCGCGCGGCTGTCGGAACGCGAGCACGCGCTCTCGCAGGTCGAAGAGAGGCTCGCGGCGATCCGCCTCGACGAGGGAGAGCTCGAACGCTTGCGCGCGCGACTCGTCGGCCTCGACTCCGAGCTGATCTCCGCGCGCGAGGCGCTGCAACGCGCCGCGCAGGTCGCACCCTTACGCGAGCAGCTCGCCGAGATCGAGCAGCGCGGCAAGCGCACCAAAGAGCAGCGCGCCGAACTCGCCGCCGCCGCGGGCGGGATCGAGAATCTGGAAAAGGAGATCAACGAGACGACCGCGCGCCTGCGCGAGTTGAACGATCCGCGCGGTCGCGCCGCCGCGCTGCGCGCCGAGGCGGAGCGCGCCGCGTCGCTCGAAGCCGACGCGCTCGCCGCGCGGGGCGTGCTCAAGGAGTTGGAGCGCGAGCGAAAGACGGCGTCCGCGCGGCTCGCGCGCTTCGCCGACTTCGACGCGCGCTGGGCACAGGCAATCGCCGAGCGCGAGCGCACGGCGGGCGCGCACCGCGAGCACCTGGAGACCGCCGCGCTCGCCGCGACGGTCGAGGCGCGCGAGCGCGAGGCGAAGCGCGCGGGCGGGGACGCCGAAAGCGCCGCGAAGGACGACGAGGCGGCGCGGCGCGGGCATGCGGAAGCGGTCGCTGCATACGACGCGGCGCGCCACGCCTCCGAGCGTGAGGCTCTGACGCTCGCGCGCTCGCGCGTGGCGACTACGACAGCGCAGCTCGAAGCCGCGCGAGCCGCCGCCGACAAGCTCGCCGCCGAGATCGCGCGGTTGGAGGAGGTGCGCGCGCAGTGGCAGGAGGAGTTGCGCGCGCAGGAACGCTTGCGTCGTCTCGACGAAGCGACCGAGTTCATGCGCGACACTCTGAAGAAGGCGGGACCCGAAGTGACGAAGTCTTACGTCGCGCACATCTCGGTCGAGGCGAACCAGTTGTTCCGCGAGATCACGGGCGAGGCGGGTCGCACTTTGCGCTGGACGAGCGACTACGAGATCGTCGTCGAGGAGGGCGGCTACGAGCGTTCGTTCGTCAACCTGTCGGGCGGCGAGCAGATGGCGGCGGCGTTAGCCGTCCGCCTCGCCCTGTTGAAGCAGCTCTCGGACATCCGCGTCGCCTTCTTCGACGAGCCGACTGTGAACATGGACGCCGAGCGGCGCGAGAACCTGGCGAGGCAGATCGGGCAGGTGCGCCACTTCGATCAGCTCTTCGTCATCTCGCACGACGACACGTTCGAGGAGACGGTTGACCACGTGCTGTTGCTCGCGCGCCGGGAGGAAAGCGCGACGGCGTGAGCGACGCGATGAAGTCGGTCGTGATCTACTGCGACGGTTCGAGCCTCGGCAACGGTCGCGGTGAGACGCGCGCGGCGGCGGTCGCGCTCCTGAACTTCCGCGATCAGTGGCGCGCGTTCGGCTGCTACTTGGGGAATGCGACGAACCAGCAGGCGGAGATCGTCGCCGCCGCGATAGGTCTCGAAAACTTGCGCGAGTCGTGCCGCGTCAAAGTTCTGACCGACTCGCGCTACGTCGTCGAGACGATGGCGGGGCGCTTCCGGCGTAAGTCGAACCACGAGTGGTGGGCGCGCCTCGATCTCGCGGCGGGCAAACATCAGATCGAGTGGCAGTGGATCAAAGGGCACGCCGGGCACGGCGCGCAGGAGGCGGTTGACAAAGCCGCGCGCACCATCGCCGCGCTCGGTCGCGCCGACGAGGAGGTGCTGCGCGACGCGGCGGAGATCGCGAGCGGCGCGAACGGCGCGCGATGAGTCGCACGGTTGCCATGACAAGTCGCCGACGCAGGCTCGCCGCGCCGCCGCCCCGGGTGTTAAAGTTACCTCCCCGATAAGCCTTCGGATCGAATTCCAGAGCCCGCCGTCAATCTCATGCACACGGCTCGTCACATCGCACGCCCGCGCCGCGCCCTCGTCGCGTCCGGGTGTGTCGTCGTGTGCGCGCTCGCGTGCGTCGCCGTGGCGGCGCAGACGCGGGGGTGGGTGTGGCAGAACCCGCTGCCGCAGGGGAACGCGATCAACGCGGTGCGGTTCGCGGCGGACAAGCGGCACGGGTGGGCTGTGGGCGGCGACGGCGTCGTGCTCCGAAGCGACGACGGCGGCTTCGACTGGGAGTCGCAACAGTCGCCCGCGAAGACGACGCTCTACGGGCTGTTCGTCAAAGATAAAAAGACGGCGGTCGCGGTCGGCGCGCGCGGCGTCGTCATCACGACCGAGGACGGCGGCGAGCGCTGGGCGCTGCGCGAGACGGGCGTCAAAGACCACCTCGCGGCGGTCGCGTTCGCGGGCGACGATCTCAGGCACGGCTGGGCGGTCGGCACGTACGGCTGCGTCGTCGCCACCGAAGACGGCGGGCGCACGTGGCGTCAGCAAGCGTCGGGTGTGCGCGCGCACCTCTATTCAGTTTCGTTCGCCGACGAGAAGACGGGCGTGGTCGTCGGCGCGGGAGGGACGATGCTCGTCACGTCGGACGGCGGCGCGACGTGGAAGGCGGGCGTGCTGCCCGAAGAGTTGAAGTTTCCGCTGACGAGCGTCGCGTTCGCGGGGAAGTCCAGCCGCGCGGTTGTCGTCGGCTACGCGGGGTTGATCTTAAGGACGGACGACGGCGGGGCGTCTTGGACGCGCGTCGAGTTGTTCCGCCAGATCGATCTGCTGAGCGTCTTCTTCGTTGACGAGCGGAACGGCTGGGCGACCGCCGCCGACGGGGAGATTCTGACGACCGCCGACGGCGGCGACACCTGGCTGCCCGTCGCGGTGAAGACCGCGCCGCGTCTGAAGACGATCCAGTTCGCCGACGCGCAGACGGGCTGGGCCGCCGGGAGCGACGGGCTCATCCTGCGCACCGACGACGGCGGTCTCGGCTGGCGGAGACTTTCCGAAGGCGGGCGCGAAGACCTCGCCGACATTTTCTTCCTCGACGGCTCGCGCGGGTGGGCGGTCGGCGCGCGCGGTCGCGTCCTCGCCACCGAGAACGGCGGTCGCCGCTGGTCGCCGCAGCTTTCGGGCGTCACGTCGAAGCTCGCGCACGTCTTCTTCGTGAACGCGACGCACGGCTGGGCTGTCGGCGACGCGGGCACGATCCTGAGAACCGAGAACGGCGGCGTGCTGTGGGAGAAGTGCGAGACGGACTTCACCTACGATCTCTCAGGCGTCCACTTCGTTGACGAGCGGCACGGGCTCGCCGTCGGCGCGCACGGCACGATTGACGCGACCGAGGACGGCGGGGCGACGTGGCACCGACGGGCGTCGAACACCGTGACGTGGCTCGAAGAGGTCTCGTTCGCGGGCGAGCGGCGCGCGTTCGTCGTCGGCGCGCAGGGGACGATCCTGAAGTCGGACGACGGCGGCGCGACGTGGCACTTCATCGAGATCGACACGAAGGAGTGGCTCTACTCCGTCGCGTTCGCCGACGCGCGCCGCGGCTACATCGTCGGGCAGCGCGGTCTGATCCTGCGCACGGACGACGGCGGCGGGAAGTGGAAGCAGTTGGAGACGCCCGTGCGCGTCAACCTCTTCTCGATCTCGGCGGCATCCACGAACGACGCGCTCGTCGTCGGCGATCAGGGGCGCATCCTCTCGACGCGCGACGGCGGCGCGACGTGGGCGGAAGTCGGGACGGCGACGAGCGTGCCGCTCTACTCGGTCGCCTACCGCGGCGGCGCGAACGCCTGGGTGGCGGGGCGCGGCGGCGCGATCCTGCGCCGCACCGATTCCGTCTCCACGGTCTCCATCCCGCGCCCGCCGGGACTCAAACGCGACAAGCCGAAGCTCACCACCGACGACGTGCCGACCAGCACGGACATCCCGCACGCCCTCCCGCCGCCGGAGAAGAAGAAGCCGCCGGAAGAGCAACGATGAAGTAGGCACGATGAGCGATGAAGTAAAGACAAATTGTTTTCTTCATCACTCATCGTCCC
>JAIVGV010000560.1 GCA_020201365.1 Acidobacteriota bacterium | reverse complement strand
GTCTGGTACTACTTCCGCGAGATGGACTACACGCGCATCAAGGAGCTCTACGAGCTCGGCAACACGATGGCGCAGGCGGCGACGATGATGACGGGCACGACCGTCACGCGCCGACTCGTCGGCTCCGCCTGGCCCCCGCACTTCAACAAGCCGGTCGCCGAAGTCCAGCAGCAGAACATCGAGGCTGTGGGAATGCCCGTCTGGTCTGACGACGATCAGAAGCTCGCGCGCGCTTTACAGAAGGAGATCAACGCCCCGCGCCGCGACGGGCTGGTGACGAAGGTCTCGCCGCTTCAGTCGCCTGCGCGCGAGCCGCAGGGCGGCGCGTCCGACGACATCGGCGACATCTCCTGGAACGTGCCGACGGTTTACCTGCGCTACCCCGCGAACATCCCCGGCTTGCCCGGTCACCACTGGGCGAACGCCGTCTCGATGGCGACGCCCATCGCGCACAAGGGCGTCCTCGCCGGGGCGAAGGTGCAGGCGATGACCGCGCTCGATTTCCTACTAAGCCCCGCGCTCGTCCGGCAGGCTTGGGACTACTTCCGCAACGTGCAGACGAAGGACGTCAAATACGTCCCGCTCGCCGCGCCGGAGGATCAGCCCGCGCTGGAGTTGAACCGCGACAAGATGGAGAAGTTCGCGCCGGAGCTGCGGAAGTTCTATTACGACCCGACGAAGTACAAGTCTTACCTCGAACAGCTCGGCATCAAGTACCCGACTGTGAGAGGCGAGAGCCGCTGATGTGTATGGCTGTCTAGCTGCTTCTGGATATTGCGAAGGCGTCTCACCGCAGAGGCGCAGAGCGGACGCAGAGGTCGCGCAGAGAGACTTCTTACCCTCTAGCGTAAACTTTGCGAGAACTCCGCGCCTCTGCGGTGAGTAAATCGTACTCGCCGCTCAATGCCCCGAAGTTTTCACTCCTCCCTACGCGACCTCAACCGTCATAAAATCTTCGGCGATGATCGTGCTCGGAAAGATCGCGCGCGCCTGTTCGAGCAGTCGCGGAAGCTCTACGGGGTTGCCGGGCGCGTAGCGCGGGCTGATGTGCGTGAGGGCGAGCCGGCGCGCGTTCGCTTCGAGCGCGACGCGGGCGGCGTCGGAGGCTGTCGAGTGCGTGCTCTGCCGCGCGAGGTGCGCGTCCTCGTCCGAGAAGGTCGCCTCGTGGATGAGAAGGTCTGCGCCTTCGGCGAGCGCGACGGAGTTCTGACAATAGGTCGTGTCGGTGCAATAGACGACCGCGCGCCCCTTGATCGGCGCGCCGCACACGTCCGCGCCGTGGACGACGCGACCGTCCGCGAGCGTGACCGACTCGCCGCGCTTCAGCCGACCGAGGAGCGGGCCCGCGGGCACGCCGAGCGCGGCGGCGCGCACGGGATCGAGATGTCCGGCGCGATCCTTCTCGGTCACGCGGTAGCCGAACGCGGTGAGCCTGTGTCGTAGCTGTTGGCAGGTCACTGTGTACTCGTCGTCCTCGTAGATCGCGCCCGGCTCGACGGTGTGGATGCGGAGTTGTTCGTTGACGGTCGTGCGCGTGTCGCGCGCGACCGAGCGGACGAAATCTTCGAGACCTTTGGGGCCGTAGAGTTCAATCGCCTGAGCCGCGCCCGCGAGCCCCGTGGAGGCGAGCAAGCCCATCAAGCCGAAGACGTGATCGCCGTGCAGGTGCGAGACGAAGACGCGCGCGATCTGGCTGAGCCTGACGTCGGTGCGCTGAATCTGGTGCTGCGTTGCCTCGCCGCAGTCGAAGAGCCAGACCTCCGCGCGCTGCGGAAGTCTGAGCGCGACCGCCGAGACGTTTCTCGCGCGCGTCGGCACACCCGCGCTCGTGCCTAGAAAGGTGACTCGCAAAATTTAGAAGACCCTTGTTGAAAACTCTGACGACCCGCAGCACTAGCGCGCCCTTGAGCAAACTGATCTTGCGCGAGGCGCGGACATCAGTTCTTAGCGGCGGACGGAACTTTTTTAGCACAAGACGTGCGTTTTCTCCGAAGCAAGTAGGCTCAGCCAAAGTGTTCGCCGTCCGTTTCGGGCGCTCGCTCTGCGCTTGTCAGCCGGGGCGGTTGATGATAGAGTCCGCAGCCACGTCGCACCCTTCCCCCAAAGGGACAGGTTGTGATGG
>JAIVGV010000078.1 GCA_020201365.1 Acidobacteriota bacterium | reverse complement strand
CGCAGAGTCTGCGCGGAGACTTCTTCTCTGCGCCCCCCTCTGCGAACCCTCTGCGCCTCTGCGGTGAATCAAACTCCCGCTAGGCTCAAACCCGAAGTGAACCCGGAGCCGCTACCCGTTCTTCCGCTCGAACTCCCGCATGAAGGAGACGAGCGCCTCGCAGCCCTCGCGCGGGAAGGCGTTGTAGATCGAGGCGCGGATGCCGCCGACCGAGCGGTGCCCTTTCAGCCCGTCGAGCTTCGCCGCGGTCGCCTCCTTGACGAACTGCTTCTCCAGCTCCTCGGTCGGCAGACGCCACGTGACGTTCATCAGCGAGCGCGACTCGGGCGCGGCGTGCCCGCGGTAGAAGTCGGTCGCGTCAATCGCGTCGTAGATCAGTCTCGCCTTCTCTTGATTCTCTTTGTAGATCGCTTCCAACCCGCCGCGCTCCCGCGCCCACTTGCACACCAAGTTGAGGATGTAGATGCCCCACGTGTTCGGCGTGTTGTAGAGCGAGCGGTTCTCGGCGTGCGTGCGGTAGTCGAGCATCGTCGGCAAGCCTTCGGGCGCGCGCGGCGGGAGGTCTTCGCGGATGATGACGACCGTTAAGCCCGAAGGACCGAGGTTCTTCTGCGCGCCCGCGTAGATGAGCGCGTACTTCGAGACGTCAACCGGGCGCGACATGATGTCAGACGAAGCGTCGCAGACGAGCGGCACGTCGCCGACCTGCGGCTCGTCCTTCCACTCGACGCCCTCAATCGTCTCGTTCGAGGTGATGTGGACGTAGGCGGCGCCTCCGTCGAGCTTCAGCTCGTGCGGTTCGGGCGTGCGCGTGTAGCGGCTGTCGGCGAGGTCTGCGGCGACGTTCGTCGCGCCGACCTTCTTCGCCTCCTTGAGGGCCTTCTTGCCCCAACTGCCCGTGATGACGTAGTCCGCGCTCGCGCCATCGGTGAGCAGGTTCATCGGCACCATCGAGAACTGCAAAGACGCGCCGCCCTGAAGGAACAGCACGCGGTAGTTCTCAGGGATGCCCATCAGCTCGCGCATCCCGCCTTCCGCGCCCGCGATGATCTCGTCGAACGTCTTCGAGCGGTGGCTGATCTCCATCACCGACATGCCGACGCCCGGCAGCGACAACATCTCGTCGCGCGCCTGCTCAAGCACGGGCACGGGCAGCACGGCGGGTCCGGCGCTGAAGTTGTAGATTCTCTCAGTCATGATTCCTCCAGAGGTTAGAGGTTAGAGGTTAGAGGTTAGTAGAAGGCTTCCGGTTTTTCCGCCGACCTCTAACCTCCGACCTCCGACCTCTGCTTACTCAGTGCCCTGCCGAGGACGCGCGCGACGAGCGAGCGCGGGACGAGCCGCTGCGACTCGGCGAGCGCGTAGTTGAGCCAGCCGGAGACGACGTGGCTGCGCCCCCGCGCGAGCGCGCGCAGCGCCGTCGTCACCACCTCGTCCGGCGTCTCGACGGTGCGGTGCGGCGGGCGGCCGATGTGCGCGGCGGCGAAGAAGTTGGTCTCCGTCACGCCGGGACACAGCGCCAGCACCTTCACGCCGCGCCCGCGGTTCTCCTCCCACAGCGCCTCGGAGAAGGAGAGGACGAACGCTTTAGTAGCCGCGTAGGTCGCCATGTACGGCACGGGCTGGAACGCGGCGGTCGAGGCGACGTTGATGATCGCGCCCCGCCCGCGCTCGCGCATCGGCTTGAGAAACAGGTGCGTCAACTCGACCAACGCGCGGACGTTCAACTCGATCATGTTCAGCTCGCGCGCCAACTCCAACGACGTGAACTCGCCCATCGAGCCGAAGCCCGCGTTGTTGACGAGCGTCTCGACCTCAAGCCCGCGCGCCTTCGTCTCCTCGAAGAGCCGCCCGCACGCGCCGCCTTCCGTCAGATCGACCGCGAAGTGCTGGCAGTTGACTCCGTGCTCGCGCCCCAACTCGTTGCACAGCGAGACCAGCCTCTCTTCCGAGCGCGCGACCAGCAGGAGCGATTCGCCCCGCGCCGCCAACGCCCGCGCGAACGCCTCGCCGATGCCGCTCGACGCGCCGGTGATGAGAGTCGTCTTCATGGAAAAGAGCTAACCAATCGTTTTCAGATCAAGCTCGATGACGTCCTCGCCCTCGCGCACGCGGGCGAGCACGTCGTCACTCGGCGCGGCTTCGAGGTTGATGCGGGCGACCGCCGCCTCGGCGCCCTCGAAGACGACGTTCTCCATCTCCTGCACGTTGATCCCCGCGGCGCGAATCTGATCGAGCACGGCGGCGAGCACGCCGGGTCGGTCGCGGTGGCGCACGACGAGCGTGTGCGTCGCGGGCGTGCGCAAAGCTAAGTTGACGACGTTCGGCACGCGCCCGGTCTCTTTGAAAGTTTGAATGATGCGGACGGTCTCGGCGGCGATTGCCTCCTGCGCCTGATCGGTCGAAGCGCCGATGTGGTGCGTGCCGTAGAGGTTCGGTTCATTCGCGATCTCGTCCGTGAACTCTCCGGCGGAAGACGTCGGCTCGCTCGCGTAAACGTCGAGACCGGCGCGCACCCCCCGCTCGCGCATCGCCTTGAGCAGCGCGTTCTGATCCACGACCTCGCCGCGCGAGGTGTTGATGAAGTACGCGCCCTCGCGCATCGCGTTGAAGAAGTCGGAGCCGAGCAGTCCGCGCGTCTCGGGCTTCAAAGCGACGTGGACGCTCACGACGTCCGCGTCGCGCGCGACATCGGCGGGGCTACTCCTGCGCTCGACGCCGAGTTCCGCCGCCCGCTCGTCCGTGAGACTCCGGCTCCAGGCGACGACGGGCATCCCGAAGGCGCGCGCGCGCGCGATCACTTCTTGTCCGATCCTGCCCGCGCCGACGAGACCGAGCGTGCGACCGTAGAGACCGCGCGCTTTGGAGAACTCCTTTTTGTTCCACTGTCCGGCGCGCAGTTGAATCACGTTGTCGGCGATGCGGCGGTCGAGCGCGAGGATGAGGGCGAAGGCGAGTTCGGCGACGGCGATTGAGTTCTTGCCGGGGCAGTTCGAGACGTAGATGCCGCGGCGCGAGGCGGCGGCAACGTCAATCGTGTTGTAGCCCGCGCCCGCGCGCACGACGAGTTTGAGCGCGCCCGCGTCGAGCATCGGCTCGGTCACCTTCGTCGAGCGCACGACGAGGGCGTCCGGCTGGTAGAGCCGGATCGCTTCGACGAGCGTGTCGTCTTTCACGTCCGGCTGGTAGGAGTAGTCGCAACCCGAGGCGTCGAGCCCGTCGCGCCCGGACTGTTCGAACTTGTCGGCGATCAAAACTTTCATCAGCCTTCGCCCCCGCCCTTCGACTCTTCGTGCACGGCGTAGAATCCTTCGCGCGGGCGAAACTCCTCGCGCGAGATCGCGTAGCAGACGCAATCCGTCCCGTAGTGAATTTCGTTCTTCTCGTACCTCATGCCGAGCTTTTCCATGACGTGGCGCGAGCCCGCGTTTGCGGGATCGGCGACGGCGACGATGCGCGCGAGCCGCGCCGTCTCGAAGCCGTAGCGCAGCCACGCCGCGGCGAGCTCGGTCGCGTAGCCTTGACCCCAGTAGGGCTTGTCGAAGCCGTAGCCGATCTCGATCTCGCCGGAGTCTTCGAGCGGCTGCAACCCGCCCCAGCCGAGGAAGACGCCGTCCGACTTCCTGATCGCGGGCGACGCCGAGAAGCCGTAGCGCGCGCGACAGTCCATGTAGAAGCGCAGGCGCTCCGCGACGAACTCCGGCGTCTGCTTCGCCGTGCCGCCGAGGTAGCGCACGACGTCCGGGTTCGAGCGCTGACGCATCGTCTCCGCCAGATCGTCCCACGTGAACGGGCGTATCCACAGTCTCTCGGTCTCGATGATCATTGATAGCTGATAGCTGTTAGCGACCGGCTCTCAGAGCCCCGAAGGGGCGGAATAATCACGATATTTATTTCGCCCTTTCAGGGCTTAATGGTTCTTCCGAGGCCACATACCAGGGGCGTTGCCCCTGGCTTTCTAATCTCGCCCCTCCGGGGCTTTCAAACAACTAAATCGTGTGAATCAACAGCCCGTCGCGCAGCTTCGGCTCGAACCAGGTTGACTTCGGGGGCATGACGCGCCCGGCGTCGGAGACTTTCAGCAGCTCCTCGATTGAAGTGGCGTGGAGCGCGAAGGCGACCGCGGCGCGCCCTTCGTTCACGAGCCGTTCGAGTTCCCGCGTGCCGCGGATGCCGCCGACGAATTCGATGCGCTTGTCCGTGCGCGGGTCTGTGACGCCTAAGATCGGGGCGAGCAGGTTGTCTTGCAGCAGGCTCACGTCGAGCGCGCGCGTCGGATCGTCGTCGTCATTCTTATTCGCCGCGCCGCCTTTGAGCGTGAGCCCGTACCGGCGCCCCGACAGGTACATGTGCCAGTGCCCGGACTTTCCGGGACCGCGCGGGTTGGCGTCGTCCGTCACGTCGAAGCGCTCGCGCACCTCCGCGAGAAATTCGTCGGGCGAGAGCCCATTCAAATCTTTGGCGGCGCGGTTGTAGGGGAGTATCTGCACCTGATCGTCCGGGAAGACGACGCAGACGAAGCGGTTGTACTCTTCGTCGCCCGTGTGATTCGGATTCTGCTCGCGCAGCGCGGCGCGCGCACGACTGGCGGAAGCGGCGCGGTGGTGACCGTCGGCGATGTAGAGCAAGGGAACTTCCCCGAAGGCGCGCACGATCTGCTCCGGCGCGGGCGCGCGCCAGACCGTGTGCCGCACGCCGTCGGGCGCGGTGAAGTCGTAGAGCGGCGCATTCTTGGTCTCGGCTTCGACGAGCGCGTCGATCCTTCTGTCGGCGCGGTAGGTGAGGAAGACCACTCCGGTCTGCGCGCGCAGAGTGATCATGTGGCGCGTGCGGTCGTTCTCCTTGTCGGGGCGCGTGTACTCGTGCTTGCGTATGAGGTCTCGGTCGTACTCGTCCACGGAGCAGCAGGCGGCGACTCCGGTCTGCGTGTGCTCGCCCATCTTGAGGCGGTAGAGGTAGAGGCTCGGCGCGCCCTCGGTTTCGAGCGGGCAGTCTGCGGTCAACTTCTGAAAGTTCTCGCGCGCCTTCTCGTAAACCCCGTCCGAATAGATGTCCGTGCCGTCGGGCAGATCGATTTCGGGGCGCGTGACGTGGAGGAAGCTGAGCGGGTTGTCACCGGCGAGCGAGCGCGCCTCCTCTGTGTTGACGACATCATACGGCACGCTCGCCACCTGCTCGACCTTCGCCGCGGGCGGGCGCAGCGCGCGGAAAGGGTGTATGACAGCCACAGACTTATCCCTTCGCACTAAGAAGCTGGAATTGCGGAAACTTTAGGCGATAGACTATCCGCAGACGCGGCAGTTTGCCAAGCGGTGAAAGAAAGAGTGCGAATGGGCTATGGCAAATAAAGAACATCTTCAAATTTTGGAGCAAGGAGTACAGGTCTGGAATGAATGGAGACGAGCTAATCCAGAAATAGCACCTAATCTTCGCAAAGCGAGCCTTTACCAGAGCGATCTTAGTTTCGCCAATTTCAATAACGTTAATTGTAACGACGCGAAAACGGACAACGGCAAGTTCGAGTCGGAGTTCGAGAAGTTGGTCAAGGCACTTCGCGCGGACGCTGGCGGGCGCGAGCAGCCGCCGCAGCCGAGGCTGTGAGGTTTTGCAGAAGGAGTGTCGAAGGATGGAAGACTTGGCGAGTCGCAAGTGCGTGCCGTGTCACGGGGGCGTGCCGCGGCTGCGTGGTGAAGAGTTGGGGGAGTACGCGCGGCAGGTCGCGGCGTGGGAGATCGTGGAGGAACACCACCTGCGCCGCCGCTGGGAGTTCGCGAACTTCCGCGCCGCGTTGGAGTTCGTCAACCGCGTCGGCGAGGTTGCGGAAACGGAAGGTCATCACCCGGACATCGCTTTCGGCTGGGGCTACTGCGAGGTGACGATCCACACGCACGCCATCGGCGGGCTCTCCGAGAGCGACTTCATTCTGGCGGCGAAGATTGATCGGCTGTGAGGCGCGCGGGGCGCGAAGTTGGGTCGTCTCGGTCGGCGGTTTTCCAAGAGCGCGCGCGGCGGGTTATCATGCTCGCCGCCGAGCAAGTTCGTGGAGGTTTTAAGAGGTACTGATGAAAACGAAAAAGATTCTACTCGCGCTCGCGCTCGTCGTCTGCGGCGCTGCGCGCGCGCGCGCGCAGGGCGAGGGGCAGGACTTGCCGCGCATCACGCAGGACGAGTTCAAGGAGAAGCTCGCGCGCAACGAGATCGTCGTGCTCGACGTGCGCAACGGCGACATCACCGCCAAGATCAAGGGCGCGGCGCACATCCAGGAGGCGGACTTGCAGTCGCGCCTGAAAGACCTGCCCCGCGACCGCGAGATCGTGACCTACTGTGCTTGACCGAGCGAGCACACCAGCGCCCGTGCGGCGCAGTTCCTGATCTCGCAAGGCTTCACCAGAGTCCGCCCGCTGCTCGGCGGCTGGACGGCTTGGTTCGCCGCGGGCGGCGCGACCGAGCCGCCCGACGCGCCCGCGACGACGCTGACCGGCGCGGCGACGACGACCGGCGCGAAACCGACTCCGCCGCAGCCCGCCGAAACTCCCGGCGCCGCGCCGACGACGCCGACCGACAACGCCGCGACCGGGGCGAAGCCGTCGGCGACCCCGACGCCGAACGCGCAGACGAAGACGCCCGCCGCCGCCAAGCGCAAGCCGACGCGCACGCGCAGACGCAAACCGTAAGAGCCCGCGACGCGCGCGCACAGGCTGAGAGCCCGAGCGCGATCACGCACCGGCGGAAGAGCCCGAGCCGTCACAAACAGGATCGAGAAGAACGAGGTAGAGCGAGGCCGCCGGTGAGTCGCCCCGCCGAGATCAGCGCACGTCCGTCGCCCGCGCCCGCGCCGTGCGCCGAGGCGATCCCCTGCGCCGCCCGCGCCGCCGTGCGGCTGACGCAAGAGCCGCGCGGGATCGGGGGCGCGGCGCGATGAGAGTGGCGCAGAGCCTGCGCGCGCTCGGCGTGCGCGCGCACGACAGACCCGTGTGGCGCCGCTTCCGGCGCAACCTCTCGATCAGCCTCGGCGGCTCCGCCCTCTCGCTCGCGATCCGGCTCGGGCAGACCGCGCTCCTCACGCGCATGCTGACGATAGACGACTTCGGTCGCGTGCTCATCGTCCTCAACCTCTTCTTCTTCCTCGAATCGTTCGTCGGGCTGCGCGTGAGCGACGTGATGTACCGCTTCTTCCAGCCGCTGCGGGAGCGCGGCGACGCGCGCGCGTTTCAGGGTCTGCTGCTGCTGTGCCTCGGCTTGAGCCTCGCCACGGGGCTGCTCGTCGGCGGCGGCGCGCTCTTCGCCTCGCCGTGGGCGGCGGCGCGCTTCTACCGCGACCCGCAGCTCGCGCCGCTGCTGAAAATCTACGGCTGCACCGTGCTCGTCTCGGCGTTCCGCGACTTCTACGAAGCCGTCCTGCGCCTCGACGACCGCTTCTCCTCCGTCGTCGTGCCGCAGGTCGCGGGCGCGCTCCTCACGCTCGTGCTCCTCGCCGCCTACTTCGCCACCGCCCGCGGCTACGATCTCAGAACCGTCATGGCGACTTACGCCGTCGGCGGCTTCGTCCAGACCGTCCCGGCGCTCGTGCTCGCGCTGCGGCTGCTCAGACCGTCGCTCGCGGGGCTGCGGGTGAAGGCGGCGGCGCGCGGGCTCGAGCACTACCGCCCGGAGC
>JAIVGV010000357.1 GCA_020201365.1 Acidobacteriota bacterium | reverse complement strand
GGCGGAAGCCGCGGCGGCGTCGGAGAGATCGGACGCGGTCGCGCGCGAGCCGACGGCGGTCGCGCGCGCGGGCGGCTGGCTGACGACGATCCTGCTGCTGCTCGTCGTCGGCGCGGCGGCGTTCTACGGCGGGCTGAAGTTCCAGCAGTCGCGCGCGGCGCAAGCGGGCGCTCTCGCCGCGGCGCAGCCTTCGCCCACGGCGACCCCGGCGGCTTCGCCTTACGAGAGCTTGCGCCGACAGGTGGATCTCGCGCCGACCGCCGAGGCGAGCCGCATGGCGTCGGAGAACAACGGCAAGCCGCTCGACTCGAACGATCCGCAACTCCTCTCGCTTTACGGACGCGCGCTGCTGCTTTCGGGCAAGACGCAGGAGGCGGTCGAAGCTCTGCGCCTCGCCGATCAGAAGCTCGGCGCGTCGGCTGCGTCGCGCGACGCCGTCGCCGTTGACACGCGGCTCGCGCTCGCCGCCGCGACGCTCAAGTCGGGCGACCTGAGCGCGCAGCGCGACGCGGCGCAGTCGCTCTCGACGGTGATCGAGAACGGCGCGACGGGCGGGGCGCCGGGCGGCGCGGGCTCGTTGCCGTCGCCGTCGCCGTCGCCGGGCGCGTCCGCGTCGCCGTCGCCGTTTCAGTGAGTCGTTCGCGTTTGCGCGCGCGGGAGGTGAGTCGTCGGAAGTTTGAAAGTGTGCGCGTGGAGTCAGCCGCGTTGAGATGAGCGAACTCAAGCTACAGCAGTGCAGGCTCGACGGTCGTTACGACGTGCTCGACTGCCTCGGTCGCGGCGCTTACTCCGAGGTCTATCTCGCGCACGACGCGGCGGCGCACGCGGGCGCGCCCACACAGGTCGTCATCAAGGCGCTCAACATCTTCCTGCAGGGCTCGATTGATCTCGAACTCGAACGCACGCTCATCGAGAACTTCCGCAACGAGGCGATCGCGCTCGACCGCGTGCGCCACCCGAACGTCATCAACCGCCTCGGTCACGGGACGGCGATCGACCTCGCCGGGCAGACGTTCCACTACCTCGTCCTCGAATACCTGCCCGGCGGCACGATGGCTGACCTCTGCCGACACAGCCCGCTCCCGATTGAGCAGGCGCTCTTCTACCTCGAACAGGTCTGCGCCGGGCTCCAGCACGCGCACGACAAAGGCGTCATCCACCGCGACATCAAGCCGCAGAATTTGCTCTTCACCGCCGACCGTCAGATCGTCAAGATCGCGGACTTCGGCGTCGCCAAGATCGAGATCGGCGAGGTCGGCATCACGCGCGTCGGCACGGACGTTTACGCCGCGCCCGAACACCACCCGCTCCTGCACACGGGACCGCTCGACGCCGACACCTCCTTCGATCCTTCGTCGCGCATCCTGACGCCCGCGGCGGACGTCTATTCGCTCGCCAAGACAGCCTATACGATGATCACGGGCGAAGCCCCGCGACGATTCTCGCAGAAGCCGATCACGGAGCTGCCCGAGCGCGTCGCGTCGAAGCCGTGGGCGTCGCACGTGCTGCGAGTTCTGAAGCGCGCGACCGAGACCGCGCCGCCGAAGCGTTACCAGTCCGTGCGCGAGTTCTGGGACGAGCTGAGCGACGCGCTGATGCCGAAGACGCAACTGCTCTCGCAGCTCCCCGCCTCCGAGGAGACGCGCCCGCTCTCGCAGGTCATAGCCGCGCGCCCGGCGACGGAGCTTCCGCCGGAGCCGACGCCCGCGCGCTTCGAGCAGCCTCGCCTTCGCGCGCAGGGCGCGACGGCAGCGGGCGCGCAGCGACCGCGCATCGTCGTCCCCGTCACCGTCGCTCAGCCCGCCGCCGCGGTGGCGCCGCCCGCCGAGCGCGCGCAGGGTGAGCGGCTGCCGCCGACGCGCGACGAGGCGCGGCTGCAAAAGAGCGACGCGCGGCTGCCCGCGCCAGCGGGCGACGTGAAGGCGGAGAAACGGCGCGACGAGAGAGCCGAGCCGGCGAAGCGCGCCGAAGTCCTGCGCGATCACGCGCGGCGCTGGATCGTCGTGCTGCTGCTTTTGTTGGGCTTCGCCGTCCTGCTTTTGGGCATCTACTCTTCCGTGCGCCGCAGCCAGCGCGCCGCCACGGCGTCGCAGCAGTCCGGTCAGCGCGGCGGTCAGACGGGCGGGATGAGCGCGCAGGCGGGCGATCAGAGCTTTGAGGTCGGGCGCGAGATGACGACGACGACGAACGTCAACCTGCGAAGCGGCGCGGGGCGCAACTTCGACCGCGTGGGCGAGGTCGAGGTCGGCTCGCGCGTCCGCATCCGCCAGGTCTCCGGCAACTGGGTCGAGGTTGACGTGCTCGAACGCGGCACGCCGCGAGTGACAGACGAGGGGGCGGATCGCGGTTGGATTGACGGGACGAAGTTGCGCTAATCTTGGGAGTCGCTGATTGAGGTGAGACAGAAGTGAGCATCATTGACAACATACGCAAGTGGATCGACGGCGAGACGGACGAAGACCCGCTGGCGAGCGTTGACGAGCAGGCGCGCCCGCGCCGCGTGTGGGAGGAGTTCCTCGTCAAGATCGCGCGCGAGATCGAGACGGTGATGCAGCGCGAGATGTTCACGCCGCCGGGCGGCCCGACCTACATCCCGCCCGAATACGTCGTCTATCTCTCGACCGACGACGACAAGGACTGGCAGGGCGAGAAGCGCCGCGGTCTCGAACAGGGGCTCTTCCACGTCCTCTCGGAGCGCGCGCGCGAGCTTTCGGGCTCGACGCAGCTCGCGACCAAGCAGTTCGCCGTCGAGCTCCGCGTTGACGGCACGCTCAACAAGGGCGAGTTCCGCGTCCAGCCCGTCTGGGACGCGACCGAGAGCGGGCACACGATGGTCACGACGCGACCGGAGGTCGGCGCGGTGACGACGCCCGACCTCGCGCTGCAAGGCGCGGGCGCGGCGGGCGACGACGACGAAGGCGAGTCGGACGTGACGCGCGTGCGCGCGCGCCCCGAAACGTTGTACTCGGTCGAGGTGTGGCGCGGCGGCGCGCGGCAGAGCGTAGTTCCGATCACGAAGAACGAGATCACCATCGGTCGCGGCTCGAAGACGGTCTCGGTCGACCTGCCGATCAAGGGCGACCCGGAGGTGAGCCGCGTCCACGCCGCGCTCGCGCGCGACGGCGGCGGCAAGTACTGGCTGACGGCGAAGGGGCGCAACCCGACGACCGTCGCGGGGCGCGAGCTGCCGCGCGAGGAGGCGGTCGAGGTCGCGCCCGACGACAAGATCGAGATTTGCAGTTTCACTCTGCGGATTCAGCCGTGAGGAGGCGCGACGCGAGTTGTTTCCAATTTCTATCCCCGGAGACTGTAGATGACTTACGTGGTGACGGAGCTGTGCGTTGACTGCAAGTACACGGATTGCGCGGCGGTCTGCCCCGTCGAAGCCTTCCACGAGCTTCCAGACCGCCTCTACATCAACCCCGAAACCTGCATAGACTGCGACGCCTGCGTCCCCGAGTGCCCCGTCGAGGCGATCTTCTCCGAGCCGACGCTGCCCGAGCCTTTCGCCGAATGGCTGGAACTGAATAATGAGGCGGCGAATTATCCCGTCATCAGCCTCAAGAAAGATGCCCTCTACGCGCCCGGCTGCACGGGACCCGCGCCGACTTAAAGCGACTCGCCAGGAATCGCAGAACTCATTTCACAATCGTAGGTGCCGCGCTCGTCCCTGCCCGCAGCGACCGATGGGCGCAAACGAAGAAGCGCGATCATCCTATGTCGAATGATCGCGCTTCTTGATCTAGCGAGCTAAAGCTCGCTGCGGGCAGCGACGAGCCCTGCCCTTTCGGCTCTTTCTGTTCAGATTGAGCCGACAGCCGCGCGCTCGCCCGCTTCGAGTTCTTCGAGGAGCGAGAGGAGGAGCGGTCTGCACGTCTCCTTCTGCAAGTAGTCTTTGCCGAGCAGGCGCGTGAAACGCCGCTCGCGCGTCTCGCCGTCGAGCTCCTTGAGGAGCGCGCGGCAGAGCGCGACGACGGGTTGGGGCGCGAACTGCTTGCCCGTGCTCTTGCGGAAGTCTTCGACGACTTCCGGAAACTCCTTGCGCCGCTTGTAGGTGCGATCCGTCGTCATCGCGTCGAACGAGTCGGCGACGTTGACGATCTTGGCGCACAGAGGAATCTTGTCGCCCGCCAAGCCTTCGGGGTAGCCGCGACCGTCCACGCGTTCATGGTGGTACTTGGCGACGATGGGGATCGTCGCCTCCGTGTCGTGCAGCGGCGCGAGGATTTCGAACCCGGCGGCGGGGTGGCGATTTAATTCCGAAGACTGCTTGGCGTCGATCCGGTAAGGCGCGTTGATGATGTCGCGCTCGACGACGAGCTTGCCGACGTCGTGCAGGTAGCCGCCGATGGCGATCTCCTCGACGCTCACCTCGTCCCACCCCATCTCGCGCGCGATCCACTCGCTGTACTTGCCGACGCGCTCCGAGTGCCCCTGCGTGTACTTGTCCTTGCAGTCAATCGCCGCGGCGAAGGCGCGCACCGTGTTTCGATAGACCGAGCGCAGGTCTTCGTAGAGCTTCCGGTTCTCCTCCGCGCGCGTCTCGATCTCGCGCAGCAAACGGTGGTTGTGAATCCCGACGCCGATGTGCCGCGCCATCGTGCCGACGACCTCGCGCTCGTCGGACGTGAACGCCTCCTCGGTCGCCTTCCCGCCGAGCAGGATGACGCCGACCAGCTCCTCGCGCACGACGAGCGGCGAGACTATGGCGATCTGCCACGATTCGAACTCGGCGCGGAAAGACGATCTGATCCGCCGCTCGAAGTAACGTGAAGGCTCGCCCGCCTCGCGCAGCGCCTCGTCGAGCTGACGCGCGTCGAATTTAAGTTCGCTCGGCGCGTCGTCGCCCATACCCCACGCGGCGACGAACGTGAACGCCGACGACGCGGCGTCGTACTCGGCGACCGCGCCGCGGCGAAGACCGAGCGCGCCCAGGACGACGTGCAGCGTCGAGCGCACCATCTGCTCGAAGTCGCGCGTGGCGGCGATCTCCTCGCCGAGGTCGGCGAGGGCGGCGAAGGCGTGCAGCAGCTTGGCGGTCTCCGCGTTGGGCATGACGGGGCTGTTAGCTGTCAGCTCTTAGCTGTGGACAATACTAATCCAAACAAAGCCGGCGACGATAGACGCGTGCCGACTACTTCCGGCTCGAAGCCGTGGGCTAATCGCTGGCAGCTTTTGTGTTCGTCGCGAAGCCGACGGCGTTCGAGTCGGCGATCATGTCGAGCGCGTCCTGCTGGTCGCGCGCTAGTTTGACGTGGCGCGTGAGACCCAGCAGCTCGAAGATTTGCTTGGCTTGATCCTTGACGTTGGCGAAGACGAGCGGCGCTTTGGCGCGGTTCGCGGCGTCGATCACGCCGAGCAGGATCGAGACGGCGATGCTGTTGACCAAGCCGGTCTGGCTGAAGTCCACGACGAGCGCGCGGCAGCCCTCTTCGAGCCGTCGGCGGCACTCGCGCTCGACGCGCTCGCCGCTCAGCTTCGTCAAGTAGTCGCTCGCGTAAACGACGGCGACGTCGCCCGTGCGCTCGGAGCGCACCGGCTGCTCGCCCGCCTGCTCTGCCATGTGATCCAGACCCTTCTTAGCGGGGGAGAAACTTCGTCATGCGCAGCCGCGTGCCGTCGTCGACGCGCTCGAACTCGACCTCGTCCATCAGCGTGCGGATGAGTTTCAGCCCCCACCCGCGACGACCGGCGCTCTCGGAATTTTCCGAAGCGCCGTTCGAGTTCTGCGCCTGCGCGCCGTTCGTCATGCGGACGCCGCGGCTCGATACGGTGACGACCAATTTATCACTTTCGACGCGGAAGCGTTGATAAATTTTTCGGTCGGGGCTCAGAGAGTGCTCGGAGGCGTTGATGCACGCCTCGACCAACGCCGTCTTGATCTTGTTGATGTCTTCGAGCTGGAAGTTCAGGCGCCGCGCGATCTGCTCGACCGTGTGCGCCGCGATCAGCTCGGTGTCGCCGCCCATCGGGATGACCATCTCGAACTCGTCCGGCGGCTCCGCGCCCACGCCTTCGGCGAGCGCGCACTCAGGCGACAGACGCGCCGTCAGCATCTCAAGCATCTGGCGGCTCGACGAGAAAGCCTCGCGCTCGTTCAGCAGATCGGACGCCTCCGGCGTGAAGCCTTCGGGCGAGACGAGCCACAGCCGCGAGCGGCGGAAGCCGCACGCGCTCGCGACCTGCGCGAGCCGGTCGCACCACACTTCCGTGAGCGCGCGCCCGATCTCCATCTTCCCTTCGATCTCCGCCGCCAGCCAGACGACTTCGTTCGCGTCCGAATAAGGCGCGGCGTCGAAGCCGTGCGCGACGGCGCAGCGCTCCCCGTCGCAGACCTGCCGCATCGGCGCGTGGAACGACTCGCAGCTCGCCGCGTGGACGACCTGCGGCAGCCGGACGAGATCGGTCTCGGCGTCCAACGCCTCGGCGATCTCTTCCGCGTCCGCGCCGCGGTGGACGCGGCTGAAGCGGTCGTAGTGCAGGAGCGAGGCGGGGACGCGCTGCGCGTCGAAGCGCGCGAGCAGTTCGCGCAAGCCGAGAGCCGACGCGCGCCGGTAGTGGCGCGCCATCGTCTGCGGCGCGCGCTTCAGGGTTTCGAGCAGCGTCTCGGCGACGACGAGCGCCCGCGGCTCGGCGGCGACCTGCAGCCGGTAGCTCGCCTTCAGGTAGTCGCGCCAGACCTGATTCGAGCTGATCTCCATGAAGGTCGCGTTGAAGCTCGCCAGCTCGTGCGTGTGCAGCGAGTTCATCACGGGGTAGAGCTGTTCGGGTTCGAGTTCGAGACGACGGCGCCAAGCCTCGGCGGGCGACTTGCCCCCGGCGTTCACCGCCGAGTCGTGCAGCACGCGCACGAGCGCGCGGCGCGTCGTGAGCACGGGCGCGATCTCTTCGAGGATGGAGTTGAAGCGGCGGTTGACGCGCCCGCCGAGCAGCTCGTCAACGTAGAGCTGCTGGCAGTGCAGATAACTCGTCAGCTCGACGCCAGTGCGCTGCGCGGCTTGGAGGAACGCCGCGAGGTAGAAGGGGCTCCCGTCGAACTGCTGCACGACGAGATCGCGCGTCTGATCGTTGACGGCGACGCGGCGCGCGTAAGCCGTGCGCTCGACGAGCGCGCGCGCGTCGTCGTCCGGGAGGTTGTCGAGGTTGAGCGTCGTGAAGCTGTCGAAGCGCGTGGGAGAGTCGCCGCCGTTGAGCACGTCAAGCAGGCCGCGGCGCAAGCCCGCGAGCACGAAGGGCACTTGCGTATGGACGGCGACCTGCGCGATCTCCATGCCGAGGTTGACGTCGCCCTTGAGCCTCTCGGCGGCGTGCACGTCGTCGAACATGACGAGGGAGCGCGCGCCGCGCGAGGCGGCGAGGTGCGGCGCGGAGAGGCAGAGCTGGACGAGCGCGCGCTCGTCCGAGCGGTCGCGCGCGCGCTCGAAGGCTTCGACGAGTCGCTCGATCCACTCGTAGTCCGACGGGTCTGCGAGGTCAACCAGATCGCGCAGGGGGGGCGGCGCGTGGACGAAAGAGGCGTCGCCGCGGCGGTGCGCGACGAGCTGCGAGAGGAACGAGTGGAGGAAGCGGCGCGCGGCGAGCGGGGCGGTGCGATCCTTGCGCGACCACTGGAAGTAGATCGGCGACGCGGCTCCACGTTGATCGAAGAGCCTGTCGTAGGACTGTCGCAGCAGCTCCGACG
>JAIVGV010000077.1 GCA_020201365.1 Acidobacteriota bacterium | reverse complement strand
GTCTATTGGCGTCGCCTGGACGAGCTGGGCGCGGCGGGCGCGCAGGGCTCGGTGCTCAAGTACCTCACGGGCTACGTCATCGAGCTGTCGCTCTCGGTGGATAACCTGTTCGTCTTCCTGCTCATCTTCTCCTACTTCAAAGTCCCGGCGAAGTATCAGCACAGGGTTCTGTACTGGGGCGTGCTCGGCGCGCTCGTCATGCGCGCGGCGATGATCCTCACGGGCGCGGCGCTCATCGCCCGCTTCCACTGGATCAACTACCTCTTCGGCGCGTTCCTCGTTTACACGGGCGTCAGGATGTTCGGCGGCGACGAGGCGCAGGTTGACCCGGAGAAGAGCTACGCGGTGCGGGTGGTCTCGCGCGTGCTGCCCGTCACGCGCGGCTACGACGGTCAGCGATTCTTCACGCGCAAGAACGGCAGGCTCTACGGCACGCTGATGCTGCTCGTGCTCGTCACCGTCGAGGTCACCGATCTCGTCTTCGCCGTTGACTCGATCCCCGCGATCTTCGCCATCACGACCGACCCGTTCATCGTCTATACCTCCAACGTCTTCGCCATCCTCGGGCTGCGCACCTTCTACTTCCTGCTCGCCGGGGTCGTCGAGAAGTTCCACTACCTGAGAGTCGGGCTCGCCGTCGTGCTCACGTTCGTCGGCGTGAAGATGCTCGCCGAGGAGTTCGTCAAGCCCTACGTGGGCGAGGGCGCGCTCATCCTCTTCTCGCTCGGCTTCGTCGTCGTCGTCCTCGGCGGCGCGATAGCCGCCTCGCTCGTCTTCCCCAAGCGCGCCGCCACGAAGATCGAAGTCCAACTCCCCGAAGGCTTCGACTCGCCGCATGACGACGACCAGGGGCGACTCGGCGCGGAAGAGCCCCCGGCCTAGGACACAGACTTTTTCCAGCCGAACCCGCCGGTTTTCTCCAAGCGCGCGCCCCGCGCCCGCGACTTTCTCCGCGCTTCAAGATGACTCTTGCTGCCGCGCGAGTCCGTGTGTTAATTTTCTGAAGCGGCGAAAGCGATCTGCTCTCGCCGCGAGTTTGCCCCGCCGCTCATGCGCGACGCACGTCGCCGTCGCGCCCACTGATCAAAACTTCAGTCGCGTTCTTCCCTCCTCACGCGAGTTTATCTTTCGTCAAGATGGCAACCGTCAGCAAGGCTCTGGCCAAGAAGAAGCGCTTCGATCTCGACTGGTGGATCGTCTCCAAGCGGCTCGTCTATCTCGGCGTGACGCTCGCCGTGCTCTGCCTCGCGGCGGGCGGCGCGGCGCTCTACGTACACCTCTACGGCAACCCTCTCAACAAAATCGATCCCAGGCTCAACGCCCCCGCCGGGGCGCGCTTCATCTCCTTCGACGGCGACGTGCAAGTCGTCCGCGCCCAAACCCGCGAGCGCCTGCTCGCGCGCAGCGACACGCAACTCTACCCCGGCGACATCGTGCAGACTCAGGCAGACGGACGCGCACGCATCCAGCTCGCCGACGGCTCGACCCTGATCGTGCGCCCGAACTCCGTCGTCACCATCCGCGACAACGCGCGGCTCGACGACGGCAAGCGCACGAACGTCTCGGTCGCCGTCGCCCGCGGGCAGATCAACGTCCGCACAGAAGATCAAAGTGAGGGCTCGCGCAACGTCGTCGTCACGCCGCTCGCGCAGAGCAACCTCGGCGAGCGCACGGGCGCAAGTTTTGGCGTGCGCGAGGACAACACGGAAGACATCCGCGTGAGCGAAGGTCACGTGGAGACGGCGACGCGCGGCGGCGAGAAGACCGTGATCAACGGCGGCGAGTACGTCGCGCTCAACCAGTCCGGCTCGGTCAAGAGCCGCGAGCATCTGCTCGACGTGCCTTCGCCTCTGTCGCCGCGCGATCTCGAAAAGATTGCGGCCGCGGCGAGCGGCGTCACGGACGTGACGCTGCGCTGGCAGAAGCCCGCCTCGGGCGCGGCGAAGTTCTACCGCGTCGAAGTCGCCACGTCGCCCTTCTTCGTCGCGGCGGGCAAGGTCGTCGAGCGCGATCAGCTCGAGACGACGAGTTTCAACGTGAGCGAGCTGAAGACCGGCGTCTATTTCTGGCGCGTGCACGCCGTCGCCCTCTCCGGGCAGGTGAGCGACTGGTGCGACCCGCAGAAGTTCACCGTCGGCGGCGCGGGCGACGCGGGCGCGGTGCTCACGGTCTCCGGCGTCACCTTCGAGTACGTCGCGGGCGCGATCTATCTGGCGCGCGGGCGCACGCAGCCCGGCAACATCGTGCGCATCAACGGTCGCGACACGTTGGCCTCCGCCGACGGCACTTTCCAACTCCAGACCAACCTCTCCAAAGGCGAGCGCGAAGTCTGGGTCGAACTCGAAGACCCGCAGGGCAACCGCCAGCGCGCGCGCGTCGCGGTCGAGACAAAGTGATGAGTGCTGAGTGCTGAGTGCTGGGTGAAAACAAAACTCAGTACTCAGTACACGGTACTCGGTACTCAGAAATGCACGTCATCCTCCTGAGAGACGGACACGTCGAACCGGCGGCTTCGCTGGTCGAGGCGCTGCGCGAGTCGGGCGTCGGCGCGACGGTCGCGGCGTGCGCGCCGAACGGCAACGGGCGCGGCGCGTCGTCCTCTTCGTCGCCGTCCCCGTCTTCGTCGTCGGCTCAGTCGCCGCCGCTCGCGGTGATCTACGAGGTGGCGGACGACGCGGACGTGATGGAGATTCACGCGGCAATCGCGCGCGCCAGCGCGACGTACCCGCACGCGGCGCTCGTCGCGTGCAGGCGCGCCTGCGAAGACGAGAGAAGCGGCGAGGGGCGCAGGCTCGACGCCGCGGCGCTGGCGCGACTCGGCTTCCGCGCCGTCGCCGACGATCCCGCGCAGGTGCCCGCGCTGCTGCGCGAGCTGGAGTCGCGCGGCGGGACGACGGGCGAGCTGCCGCACCACTCGGAAGAGTCGCAGTCGCTCGCGCCCGCGAGTGTGCTGCTGCCGGAGAATTTGAGCGTCGCGGTCTTGCGCGCCGCGTTCGAGGCTGTGAGCGCGCTCCACTTCGTCGGCGATCAGCGCAGCGCGGCGCAGACGGCGCTCGCGGGTCTCGCGCCGCTCGCGCGCGCGGATCGCTGGACGCTCTATTTGACGGACGAGAGCGAGGGCGGCGCGCCGCGCTTCGAGCCGCTCGCCGTGCGCGGGCTCACCGCGAGCGAGCGCGACGTTGACGCGGAGGATTGGCTCAAGACTTTTCACACGGACGCGCTGCTCGCGCTGACGGGGAGCGAGTCGCGCGCCGCCCGCGAGGCGCAGGCTACGGCAGAGACGGTTCGCCGCGAAGAGGGCGAGCGGCGCGTGCTCGCCGTCCCGCTCGTCGGCGGCGACCGCGTCGTCGGCGTCGTCGAGCTAGTCCGCGAGGGCGCGCGCGCGCGCGCGTTCACGGCGCAGGAGGCGTCGCTGCTCTCGGCGCTCGCCGTCCCCGTCTCCGCCTCGCTCGCCAACTCCGCGCGCATCGCCGAAGCCGAGCGCCTCTCGCTCACCGACGATCTGACGAAACTTCACAACGCGCGTTTCCTGCGCCAGTACCTGACCGCCGAGATCAAGCGCGCGCGCCGCTACGGCTCGACCGTCGGCGCGCTCTTCCTCGACCTCGACGACTTCAAAGAAGTGAACGACCGGTACGGCCACCTCGTCGGCTCGCACGTCCTGATGGAGATGGCGACCGTGATCCTGACGGGCGTGCGCGACACGGACGTGGTCGTGCGCTACGGCGGCGACGAGTTCGTGGTGATCCTGCCGGAGACGAGCGTCGAGATGGCTGCGCGCGTCGCCGAGCGCGTGCGCGAGAAGATCGCCGAGCACACGTTTACGGGCGGGCGGCGGATGCGGCTTCGCATCACGGCGAGCTTCGGCGTCGCCTGCTTCCCCGCGCACGCGCAGTCGCCGCAGCAGCTCGTCGCCGGGGCGGACGCGGCGATGTACGACGCCAAGGCGGCGCGCAAGAACTGCGTGCGCTTCGCGTCGGGATTGAACGACAGGTAGGACAGTTTTCAGTTTTCGGTTTTCAGTTTTCAGCCTTCGATTTTCAATCGTTGTTTTAGAGTCCAGTTTTTATGATCAGTCGGTTCGGTCAAAATAGTTTTGCGTCGTCGCAATCTTCCCGTCTCTGAATTCTCTCTCCCGCTCCGCCCTTCGTCTTCTCCCGCCGATAAAATTTCTGTGGCGAGCCACAGTCCGTGAGGGGTGGGCTGCACGGTGTCGCGGGCGGAAAATAATATTTAAACTCCGCCGAGTGAGTGTCTTGGCTTAGGTTTTCTCAGTTTTTGGTGTATCTTCTTCTGTTCGTGACGACGGGGGCGGTGCGGGTTCGTAGGTCGCGGCGGGCTGGTCAATCCTTCCGACCGTGTTCTTCCACTAAAACTTTCCGGCTCCTCTCGCTCTCGCGGGCGCGCCGCACGCACAGACGCCGCGCGACTCGTGTGCGGCGACGCCCCCCAAGCTTCATCCGACTGAACTTAAGAGAACCGCATGGCACTCAAATCACTCTTCAGCCTGTTTTCGAGCGACCTCGCGATTGACCTCGGCACGGCGAACACGCTCGTCTATGCGAAGGGTCGCGGCATCGTCGTCAGCGAGCCGTCCATCGTCGCCATCAACAAGGTGTCGAACCAAGTCGAGGCGGTCGGCAAGGAGGCGAAAGAGATGTTGGGGCGCACGCCCGGCAACATCGTCGCCATCCGCCCGATGAAGGACGGCGTCATCGCCAACTTCGAGGTGACGGAGAAGATGCTCCAACACTTCATACGCAAGGCGCACAACGGCAAGTCGTGGGTCTCGCCGCGCGTGGTCATCGGAATACCTTCCGAGATCACGCAGGTCGAGCGCCGCGCCGTCGAGGACTCCGCCTACCGCGCGAAGGCTTCCGAGGTGTACCTGGTCGAGGAAGCGATGGCGGCTGCCATCGGCGCGGGGCTGCCGATCACGGAGCCGCACGGCAACATGATCGTGGACATCGGCGGCGGCACGACCGACATCGCCGTGATCAGCTTGTCCGGCATCGTTTACTCGCGCGCCGTGCGCGTCGCCGGCAACGAGATGGACGAGGCGATCACGCAGTACATCAAGCGCAAGTACAACCTCTTGATCGGCGAGCGCACGGCGGAGGCGATCAAGATCGAACTCGGCTCGGCGTTCCCGCTCGACGAAGCGCTCTCGATGGACGTGCGCGGGCGCAACCTGATCGAGGGCATCCCGAAGACGATCACGATGACCGACGACGAGATACGCGAGGCGCTCGCCGATTCGGTCGCGACCATCGTCAACGCCGTCCGCGTCGCTCTCGAACGCACGCCGCCCGAGTTGTCAGCCGACATCGTCGAGCGCGGCATCGTGCTGACGGGCGGCGGCGCGCTCCTGAAGAACCTCGACAAGCGACTTTCAATCGAGACCGGCTTGCCCGTCTCGGTCGCCGAAGACCCGCTCTCCTCGGTCGTGCTCGGCGCGGGCAAGATGCTCACGGACTTCAACCTCCTCAAGCGCGTCAGGTGGGACAACACGCTGACGGGCGGAGCGTAAAAGCGGAGGTCAGAGGTTGGAGGTCAGTAAAAACTGATTTCGTCTAACCACTAACCTCCGACCTCTAGCCTCTGATTCCATGCCGGTACAGCGGACGCAGAAGGAGATCAGGCGGCGCGCGCCGCTGTGGCTCGCGGGGCTGCTCGTCTTCAACGCCGTGCTGATGTCGGTCTCGGCGCGCGACGAGCGGACGCAGGAGCGTAAAGTTCGGGTCTGGGCGCAGGCGGTCGCCACGCCCGTCCAGAGCCTCTTCTCCGGCGCGAGCCGCTCCGGCGTCGGCTTCTTCCAGTACATCTCGAACCTCAACAACGCGGCGGCGGAGAACGAACAGCTCAAGCAGCGGCTCGCGCAGGCGGAGACGGAGCTGCGCGACGCGAAGATCGCGCGCGACGAGAACGAGCGGCTGCAGAGCCTGCTCGGCTTGAAGGAGCAGCGCGAGTATCAGCTCGTCGCCGCCCGCGTCATCGCGCGCGACCCTTCCGACTGGTTCGACTCGGCGATCATCAACCGCGGCAGCTCTGCGGGGATCGAGGTCAACATGCCCGTCGTCACGACGGAAGGGATCGTCGGTCGCGTCGCGGCGGTGAGCCCCGTCTCGGCGCAGGTCATGCTCATCACGGACGAGCGCTCGGCGGAGGGCGCGGTCGTCGGGCAGCTCGAGACCTCGAACGCGCTCGGCTCCGTGCGCGGCTTCGGCAAGAGCGGCTTGCTCGACATGCGCTACGTGCCCGGACTCGAACAGGTCAACACGGGCGACGCCGTGACGACGACGGGGCAGGACGGCATCTACCCGCGTGGCCTGAAGGTCGGCGAGGTGATCGAGGTGCAGCCCGGCACGGCGACCAAGCCGCACGAGATCAAGGTGCGACCGACCGCACGGCTCAACTCGCTCTCCGAAGTCGCAGTCCTCCTCTACCACCCGCCCCCGCGCGCCGTCCCGACGCCCACGCCGGTGACCGCGCCGCAAAGGAACGCCAAAGGAAAGTGACAAATCACCATCAAAGTCTGGAGCCCGGGGTCTGGAGTCGAAAGTCAACTCGACCCGCTCTCGTCTTTGACTCCGGACGCCAGACTCCGGACGCCGGACTGTCTTACCCGTCACCCGTCGCCCGTCACCCGTCACAGGCTTTATGAAGTTCAAGATCGGCGTCATCGTCGCGGTCGCGGTGCTGTTGCAGACGGAGCTGCGGCAGTTGTGGCAGCCGCTCGTCCACGTTGACCTGCCTCTCGTCGTCGTGACCTACTTCGCGCTCAGGCGCGACGTGGGCGAATCATTGCTCGTCGGCTTCTTCGCCGGGCTCGCCGTGGACGTCTTCAGCAAGGGGCTCTTGGGCGCGAACGGCTTTGCGCTCACGCTCGTCGCGTACCTCATCGCCGCGCTCGCCACGCGCGTGCGGCTCGACAACCCGCTCGTCCGGATTCCGGTGCTCGCGGGCGCGACCGCGCTCGACGCCGTGCTCATCGTGCTGCTGCACCGCCTCTTCGGTCAGCCGTCGCTCGAATCGTTCGCCGAGACGACCGCTTACAAGCTGATCGCGACGACCGCCGCGGGCACGTTCATCTTCTATCTGCTCGACGTCTTCTTCAGCGACCGCTCGCGCCAGCGCCGCCACTTCGCCTTCCGCCGCCGCGCCGCGCGCCGCAGCCTCGTGCGGAGGTGAGAGCCGTCAACCTTATCTTCGCGAGTAGTTCGACATGAAAAAAACTGTCTCGACACTCTTCGCGCTCCTGTCGCTCGCGCTGGCGTGCGCCGCGCAGGAAGCGAACGCGCCGATCAAGCCGGAGCAGGTACTCGGCTTGCGCGGGATGCGCGACGTGCAGATTTCGCCGGACGGCGGGCGCGTCGCCTTCACCGTCACGGAGCCGCCGAAGGGCAACGCCTACGACTCGGACGTGTGGGTCTTCAACACGCGGACGCGCGAGCTGCGCCGCTACACGACCGCGCCGAAGACGGACGCGCAGCCGCGCTGGTCGCCCGACTCGCGCACGCTCGCCTTCGTCTCGAACCGCGACGGCGCGGCGCAAATCTACCTGCTCCCGGCGGACGGCGGCGAGGCGACGAAGCTCACCGAGAGCAAGACGGACGTCGGCTCAATCGCGTGGTCGCCCGACGGCAAGCGCATCGCCTACGCCGCGACGGACGCGCCGACCGACGAGGAGACGAAGAAGAA
>JAIVGV010000559.1 GCA_020201365.1 Acidobacteriota bacterium | reverse complement strand
GACCCGAAGCAGGTCTGGGGCGAGCTTTCGCAGGTCAAAGCCGTGCGCGACGGGCGCGTCTATCACCTGCGCGACGCCGCGGCGATACACCCGTCGCAGCGCGTCGCCGACGCCGCGCGCGAGTTCGCCGAGCTGATCCACCCGGAGGCGTTCAAGCAGTGAGCGGCGCGCCACTCCTCGAAGCGCGCGACGTGTCCTTCGCTTACGCGGCGGGCGCGCCCGAGGTCGTGCGCGGCGCGTCGCTCGCGCTCGGTCGGGGGCGGCTCGCGGCGCTCGTCGGCGCGAACGGGTCTGGGAAGTCAACGATGGTGCGCCTGCTCTGCGGCGTCGTCGCGCCCGCGCGCGGCGAGATCGCGCTCGGGGGCGTGCCGCTGCGAGAGATCGAGCCGCGCGAGCGGGCGCGTCGGCTGGCATACGTCCCGCAGTCGAGCGCGTCGGTCTTCGCGCTGACCGCGCTCGAAGTCGTGCTCACGGGTCGCAGCCCTTACACGGCGCGCTTCCGCTTCGAGTCGGCGCGCGATCTCGAGATCGCGCGCGGCGCGCTCGCCGCCGTGGACGCCGCGCACCTCGCGGGGAGGAGCGTCACGGAGCTCTCCGGCGGCGAGCGCCAACTCGTCGCGCTCGCGCGCGCGCTGGCGCAGGAGCCCGACTGCCTGCTGCTCGACGAGCCCTCGTCCGCGCTCGACCTCAAACACCGCGCCGGACTGCTCCGGCACCTCAGCCGACTGCGCGACGAGAGGAACCTGACGGCGCTCGTCGTCACGCACGATCTGCAACTGCTCGATCCGGCGTTCGACGAGGTGTTCGCCATGCGCGACGGCGCGGTCGTCGCTTCGGGCTCGCCCGAAGAGGTCTTGCGCGACGACGTGCTCTCGTCTGTGTTCGACGACGCGCGCGTGCGCGCGCGCCGCGCCTTCGGTCGCACCTTCGTCTGGTCCGAATGATTGCGGAATCTCCGATTGCGGATTGCGGATTGCGGATTGAAAAAGCAGATTCGCGAGCTGAGGTTTGCGATCTGCGGGTTACGTTCGGGAATTTGAGATTACAATGATGCGCGTGGAAATTGACGAACGCGGCGCGGCTGCCGATCAGAAATCCGCAATCCGCAATCCGCAATCCGCTGCGGGTCGCAGGCTCGCGCGCGCCGCCGTCGTCTTGACGTGCGCGCTCGTCGTCGCCGCGCTCGTCGCGCTCAGGGTCGGCTACGCGCCGATCAACTGGCGCTCGCTCCTGAGCGACGAGGCGTCGCGGCTCTTGTTCTTCCGCCTGCGACTGCCGCGCGTCGTGATGGCGGGCGTGGTGGGCGCGTCGCTCGCGTCCGTCGGCGCGGCGCTGCAGGCGCTGTTTCGCAACCCGCTGGCGGAGCCTCTGACGCTCGGCGTCTCGGGCGGCGGCGCGCTGGGAGCGAGCGTGGCGATTGCGCTCGGCGCGGGCGCGCACGTCGCGGGCGTGCCCCTCGTCTTCCTCGCGGCGTTCGCGGGCGCGGGCGTCGCCGTGCTGGTCGTCTATCGCCTCGCGCGCGCGGGCGCGGTCGTGATGCCGGGGGCGCTCTTGCTCGCCGGGGTCGTGCTGAACTTCATCTCGGCGTCGTTCGTCATCCTCATACAGTACCTGACCGACTACTCGCGCGCGCTGCAAATCCTGCGCTGGACGATCGGCAGTCTCGACGTGGCGAACCCCGAGCTGCTCTGGCGGATGCTGATCTTTTTAGTGCCGGGTTGGATCGTGCTCGCGCTCTCGGCGCGCGACCTGCACCTGATCTCGGTTGACGAGGAGACGGCGGCGAGCCTCGGCGTCAACGTCCGGCGCAGCGAGCGACTGGTTTACGCGGCGGCGTCCCTGATCGTCGGCGTGACGGTGGCGGTCGGCGGCACCATCGGCTTCGTCGGCTTGATCGTCCCGCACGCCGTCCGACTGCTCTTCGGCGAGGACGTGCGCGTCGTGCTGCCCTGCTCGTTCCTCCTCGGCGCGTCGTTTTTGATGCTCGCCGACACGGTCGCGCGCACGGCGCTCGGCGCCGGCGAACTCCCCGTCGGCGCGATCACCGCGCTCGCCGGAGGACCCGTCTTCCTGTGGCTGCTGAGAAGACAGCAGCGACTCGCAACGATGTGAGAGTGGGGGTTGGGGGATAGGGGTTAGGG
>JAIVGV010000356.1 GCA_020201365.1 Acidobacteriota bacterium | reverse complement strand
GTACGAGCGCGGTCTCGCCGCACACCACGTCAAGCCTTACGCCACGCACCCGGGGCTGCGCTTCGATGTCTACAACGGCGAGACGCTCTGCCGCGACTGCCACCTCAGCCTGCATGGTCGCGCCCCGCAGCCGAAAGCTTGCGTCCCCTGCGCCTGCGGCTGCGGGACTCTGATCCAGCCGTCGGACCGCCACGGCAGGGCGCGCCGTTACGTCAATCACCACCACCGCAGAAAACTGAACGGCTGAGCGTCGCGCCCGCAGTCGCCGCGACGCTCGCGCCGCCGCTTGTCAGCGGTCGCCCGCCGCTGTTTAAATTAACGCATGGCGAAGAAAGGCTCGATCCTCGTCGTGGACGACGAGGAGATCATGCGCGACGTCCTCGAAACTCTGCTCTCGGCGGAGGGCTACCGCGTCGATCTCGCGCGCACGGGCGAGGAGGGGCTGGAGGCTTACGGGCGCAAGCCCTACGACGTGGTGCTCTTGGACGTCTCCATGCCGGGCATGGGCGGGCTTCGGGCGCTCGAAGAGATTTTGAAGGCGGACGCCGACGCCGTCGTGATGATGGTCACGGCTTACGCGACGTTCGACACGGCAATCGCCGCGTGGGAGCGCGGCGCGTTCGGCTGCATCCGCAAGCCCTTCCAGAACGAGCTGATCCTGGAGCGCGTCGCCGCCGGGGTGAAGCAGCGGCGCAAGGAGGAGGAGCGGCAGAACTTGCGGCGCGCGATGAGCCGCAGCGTCGCGCGCGAGGGGATCGTCGGGCGCTCGGAGAAGATGCAGGCGGTCTTCCGCCTCGTGGATCAGGTCGCGCCCGCGCGCTCGACCGTGCTCATCACGGGCGAGTCGGGCACGGGCAAGGAGCTGATCGCCCGCGCCATCCACGCGCAGAGCCCGCGCGCGCAGAAGCCCTTCGTCACGGTCAACTCGTCGAACATCCCTTCCGAGCTTTTGGAGTCGGAGCTGTTCGGGCACACGCGCGGCGCGTTCACCGGCGCGGTCGCGGCGAAGAAGGGCTTGTTCGAAGTCGCCGACGGCGGCTCGATCTTCCTCGACGAGATCGGCGACCTCCCGCACGAGACGCAGGCGCGGCTGCTGCGCGTCCTCCAAGAGCGCGAGTTCACCCCCTTGGGCGACACGACGCCGCGGCGCGTTGACGTGCGCATCGTCACGGCGACGAACGTCGATCTTAAAGAAGCCGTCCGCCAGGGCGCGTTCCGCGAAGACCTCTACTACCGCCTCGCCGTCGTGCCGATTGAGCTGCCGCCGCTGCGCGAGCGGCGCGAGGACGTGATGGCGCTCACGCAGCACTTCATACGCAAGTACGCCGAGGAGAACGGGCGCGAGGTCGCCGCCTCGGTCGCGCCCGAAGTGCTCGCGCTCCTCGAAGCCTACACGTGGCCCGGCAACGTCCGCGAGCTTGAGAACGTCGTCGAGCGCGCGGTGGTGATCGCGCCCGGCGCGGAGATCACGCGCGAGTGCCTGCCCGCCGAGATCGCCGACCCCGCCCGCGCGCTCGGCGCTTCCACGAGCGCGGGCGCGTCGAAGGTGGACGTCTCGCGCGGGATAGACTTCTACGACGAGGTGCGCCGCTTCGAGATCGATCTCATCCGCCGCGCCCTCGACCAGACCGGCGGCCACCAGTCGCGCGCCGCGCGCCTCCTCGGCATGAACGCGACGACGCTCAACTCGAAGATCAAGACCTACAACATCCAACTGCGACCGTGAAGACGGGTCAGCCGTCGCGGAGGTTCTTCCCGCCCCGGCTTTTTGTTAAGATGCGTTCATGGACTACAGCAAGATCATCACCATCGAGCCGGGCAAGCGCGGCGGCAAGCCCTGCATCCGCGGGACGCGCATGACCGTCACGGACGTGCTCGAATACCTAGCCGGGGGCATGACCGAGGAGGAGATTCTGGCGGATTTCCCAGACCTGACCGCCGAAGACATCCGCGCGTGCCTCGCGTTCGCCGCGGATCGTGAGCGGCGACTCGCCACGCTCCCGCAGTATGAAACTCCTGTTTGATCAGAACCTCTCGCCGCGCCTCCCGCGACGGCTCGCAGACATCTACCCCGACAGTGTCCACGTGCGAGAGGTAGGTCTGCGCGACGCGGACGACGCCGACGTCTGGGAGTACGCCAAGCTCAACGGCTTCGCCATCGTCTCTAAAGATTCCGACTTTCAACAGCGCAGCCTCCTCTACGGCGATCCGCCGAAAGTTATCTGGCTGCGCGTCGGCAACTGCACGGTCGAGACCGTCGAAGTCCTGTTGAGAAGGTACTCGGTCGCCGTGCATACCTTCGGTTTGGACGCGGGAAAGTCTTACCTGCTACTACCTTGATCGCCTATGAAGTCTCGTAACAGCAAAAGACGCCGCTTCGTCGTCCACGAGCACCACGCGCGTCGCCTGCACTTCGACTTCCGCCTGGAGGTGGCGGGCGTCTTGAAGTCCTGGGCTGTGCCGAAGGGGCCGTCGCTCGATCCGGCGGAGAAGCGGCTCGCCGTCGAGGTCGAGGATCACTCGATAGCCTACGGCCATTTCGAGGGCACGATCGCCGAGGGGCGCTACGGCGCGGGCGAGGTGCGCATCTGGGACGAGGGCTTTTACGAGGCGGAGGGCGACGCCGCCGCGCAACTCAAGAAGGGCAAACTCACGTTCGAGATGTTCGGCGGGAAGCTGCGCGGCACGTTCAGTCTCGTGCGAATGAGTCGGGGCGAGGGTCAGTGGCTGCTGATCAAGGCACGCGACGGCGAAGCCGCGCCGGGCTGGGAGCTGGAGACGATCTTGGAGCCGCGCGGAGCGAAGAGGCGCGAAGGGAAACTGCGCCTCGTCGTCGAGCCGCCGCGCGGCCGGGCGGCGGGTTCAAAGTCGCCGGGGAAGGCGAAGGGCGTAAAGTCGTCGGGCGCGAAGGCGCGCCGGAAGTCTGGCTGACAACGCGCGTGCGCCTGTGGACTCTGCATCCGCGCTACCTCGACACGAAGGGCTTGCTCGCCGCGTGGCGCGAGGGGCTGCTCGCGCAGAAGGTCTTGAAAGGCGGGACGCGCGGCTACCGCCACCACCCGCAGCTCGCGCGCTTCAAGGCGAGCCCTGACCCGCCCGCCGCGGTCGCCGCGTACCTGCGCGCGCTGCACCAAGAGGCGCGGCGGCGCGGCTACAACTTCGACGCCGAAAAGATCGAGTCGCGCGGCGGCGGCGACCGGGTGCGCGCGACGCGCGGTCAGCTCCTCTACGAGTGGGAGCACCTCAAGCGCAAGCTCGACACGCGCGACCCGCGCCGGCTCGCCGAGCTTGAAAGCGTCTCGGAGCCGGACCCGCACCCGCTCTTCGAGATCGTCGAGGGCGGCGTCGAAGACTGGGAAGTTCTGGGCGACGACTAAGCGCTCGCGCGAGCGAGCGGTACGCACGGGAGAGAATATCCGACGATGAACGCCAGCCGCGCCCTCTCCATCGCCGCCGTGCTCGCGCTCGCCGTAACCCACGGCGTCGCGCGGACGAGAGTCGAAGGCGCGCGGACGAAGAGCGACGGCGCGGCGGTCGTCCCGTTCGACTCGTCGAACGACCTCATCGTCTTGAGCGTCACGCTCGACGGCAAGGGACCTTTCCGCCTCGTGCTCGACACGGGCGCGACCGGGCACGCCATCTCGCCGCAGGTCGCGGAAGAGTTGGGTTTGAAAGTCGAAGGCAGCGCGGGGATCGACACGGGGCTCAGGACGATGGCGACGGCGGGCATCGCGCGCGTCGGGCGCGTCGGTCTCGGCGGCTGCACGCTCGCGGATCAAGTCTTCTTCGTCGCGCCGCTGCCCCCGTCAGTCCCGTTCCAGGGCTTCCTCGGCGCGGAGGTCTTCCGCCGGTTCGCCGTCGCGGTTGACTTCCGTACCGCACGGCTCACGCTCACGCCCGCCGCCGCGTTCGACTACAAGGGCGGCGGCACAATCCTCCCGCTCAAATTTTACAAGCGCGACACGCCGCAGGTGCGCGCGACAGTCGGCGGCGTATCCGGCTGGTTCAAACTCGACACGGGTTACAACGACGCGCTCGCGCTCTTTCCGAAGTTCGTCGCCGCGCACAGGCTCGACGAGAAGTACGAGCCGCAGAGGAGCGAGCAGGGCGGCGCGACGCTCGCGGGCGAGGTCGGCGAAGTCTCCGTCGTGCGCGTCCCCTCGCTCAAGCTCGGCGCCATCGAGCTGCGCGACACCGAAGCCGCCATCTACCGCGACGCGGGCACGAGCAACGACGCCTTCGCCGGGGCGATAGGGACGAAGCTCCTCGAACGCTTCCACGTCATCTTCGACTACCGCGGCGGCAGGCTCATCCTCGAAGCGCCGCGCACGAGCGACTGACGCGCCGCACGCGCGCAAAAAGAGATCGGCGGCACGGATCGCGCTCCGGCGTGAGCGCGCGATCCGTGCCGCCGGTAGTCTCTCCTAAAGTTTCAGTTACGCGCGGACGAGCGTGACGCGGACGGGCCGCGCGAGCGCGCTCGGGGCGAGGTCAACCGTCTGCGTGCGGAAGCCCGGGGCTTTCACGACGAGCCGGAGCGCGCCGACGTGCAGCGGCGGCAGCAGCGACGCGCCGTCGGCGTCCGTCGAGTTCCAAGACTCGCAGACGAAGCCGCCCTGGCGGTGCGACGTCAGGTGCGCCTGCGCGCCGCGGACGGGCTGCCCCTGCGAGTCGAAGACGCGCAGGTCGAGGCGACCGACGCCGTCCGGCTGCGCCGGCGCGTGCCCGCGGTTCGGGACGTTCGCGCCTCCCTGCGCGAGCGCGGCGGAGGCTGTAAAGAGGGAGAGGCAGAGTGCGAGCGCGAGGGTCAGTTTTCTCGTCATGAGTGCTGAATTTCTCCTGAAAATTATGCTGGAGTTTACGTCCGGGGGTAGGAGTTTGATGAGCCGCGCCGCGCACGGTTGCCCGCCCCGTCAGGCGTCGGGCGGCGCGCGCGAATTATAATCAGAACGCAACACTCGCGCGCGGCTCAGCACGCCGCGGGGGCGACGACGCCCCCGCGCCGCAGCCCGCCGTCGCGAGAGGAAGGATGAGGCGGACGTGAACATCGCGATCAAGTTGAGCCTCGCGGCGTCGGGCGCGTTCCTGCTGGCGGGGATGCTGCTCGGCGTCGTCAAGTACCGGCGCACGATGACGAGCGCGACGCACCGCGCGCCCGTCTATATTGACACGGCGCACCGCGCGGCGTTCCTCTACAGCTTCGCGTCGCTCGTCATCGCGCGGCTCTTGGAGTTCAGCCCCTACTCGACGACCGTGCAGCTCGCCGCCGCCGGAGTGCCCATCGCATTCTTCGCGATGACCGTCGTCGGCTATGCGACGCACGGCTTTCGCGACGACACCGAGAACCTCTTCTCCGAGCGCAACTTTACGACGACGTGGTTCATGTACGCGCTCATCGCGGGCGAGATCGGCGGCATGATCGTCGTCCTCTGGGGCTTCGTCTCGACACAACTGCTGAAATGAAGCTGTTGGCTGTCAGCCGTCAGCCAACGCAGGAGCAGCTCGAAGGCGCGATAAAATTTGACGCCGAAAAATTTCTCGCCAATCGCTAACGGCTAACAGCCTTCATGGAACGCATCGTCTTTCTCGAACGCAAGTCGGTTGACGCGCGGGTGCGGCGACCCGAGTTCGCGCACGAGTGGGTCGAGTTCGCCGAGTCAACGCAAGGAGAGGCGGTCGAGCGGCTGCGCGGCGCGACCGTCGCGATCATGAACAAGATCGCGCTGCGCGAAGAGGAACTAAAGCAACTGCCCGATCTCAAGCTGATCGCCGTCGCCGCGACGGGCACGGACAGGATCGATCTCGGCTACTGCTCGCGCCACCGCGTCGCCGTCACGAACGTGCGCGGCTACGCAGCCACTTCGCTCTCCGAGCACGTGCTGATGCTCGTCCTCGCGCTGCGGCGCAACCTGATCGGGTTTCGCGAGGACGTGCGGCGGGGCTTGTGGGGGCAGAGCAAACAGTTCTGCCTGCTCACGCACGAGATTCACGATCTGAAAGGTTCGACCTTCGGCGTCGTCGGCTACGGCGCTTTGGGGCGCGCGACGGCAGAACTCGCGCGCGCGACGGGGATGCGCGTGCTGGTGGGCGAACACAAAGGCGCGGCGGAGGTTCGTGAGGGGCGGACTGAGTTCGACGAGCTGCTGCGCGAGAGCGACGTCGTCTCGCTCCACGCGCCGCTCACCGAAGAGACGCGCCGCATGATCGGCGCGCGCGAGTTCGGGCTGATGAAACGGGGCGCGCTCCTCATCAACACGGCGCGCGGTCTGCTCGTGGACGAATCCGCGCTCGCCGAGGCGTTGCGCGCGGGGAGGATCGCGGGCGCCGGGATAGACGTTCTCTCGAACGAGCCGCCGCGCGACGCGAACCCGCTGCTCGATCTCACCCTACCTAACCTCGTCGTCACGCCCCACGTCGCCTGGGCGAGCCGCGAGGCGATGCAGTCGCTCGCCGATCAACTCGTTGACAACATCGAGGCGTTCTTCCGCGGGCAGCCCGTCAACCTTGTGACCAGTAGCGAGTGACGGGTGATAGGCAAAACTTTCTGCGGCTCTTACTCGTCACTCGTCACTGGTTTTCCGCCGTGTACAGCCGCAGTATCTCCTGCCCCTGGCGGGAGCGCGGGTCGATGGTGCGCAGGTGCTTGCGCCCCTGCATCTCCCAGATCGCCGTCACCTGCCCGTCCTTCTCGACGGCGTGGTAGGTGATCTCTTCGGGCGCAGCCTGCTCCGCCTGCTGCGCGGTCGCGGCAGCCGCGCCGCCCGACGCGCCCTCGGCGTTCGCCTGCCCGTCGCCCGCCTGCGCGGTCTCGTTCTCTGCCATTAGACTCTTCCTCTCAGTCCCTAAAAATTTTCTGTGTGGTGTGCGGCGATTGTGTCACAGCGGCGCGACGGACAGCAAGTATGTAGTGGGAACGATGAGCGATGAACGGAAGGCGAGCCGCCTTCACTTCATCGTTCGTCGTTTCTCTGTGATCTCTGTGACCCCCGTGGCAAAAAACGACATTCACGCCGGGCTAAAAGATCGTGCGGTGCTGCACACCTCCCTTCGTCGCGAGCGCGAAGCGCGGCTCGGTCGCGCCGCCTTCGGTCAGGAGTCGCGCGACGTACTCGCCGAGCGCGGGCCCGTGCTTGAAGCCGTGACCCGATCCGCCGCCGACGAGAAGGACGTTCTCGAAGTCCGGGTGACGATCAATCAGAAAGTCTCCGTTCGAAGTGTTCTCGTACTGACACACGCGCGACTCGACGACCGGCGCGTCGCGCAGCGCGGGCAGGTGCTCAGCCAGGTAGCGTCGCACCTCCGCGAGCGTTTCGACGGTCGTGACGCGCGCGCCCGCTTCGGGGTCGAACTCCGCGCCGTGCCGGTCGAGCGCGAGCTTGACGCCGCGACCTTCCAGATCGGGGATGCCGTAAACCTCCGCTCCGAAGTCAACCCACGTCGGCAGCGCGGGCGGGCGGAAGCGCGTGTCGCCCGCGGGCGCGCCGAAGAAGAAGACCTCCTGGCGCGTCGGGCGGACGCGCCCGCCGAGCACGTCCGGGAAAACCTTCGGCAGCGCACGACCGTCTGCACCGCGCGGCGTGCGACGAGCGCGCCGCCGTCGCCTTCGAGCATCGCCCAACTCGTCGCGCCGAAGTCGAACTGCGCGTAGCGTCGCGCGAGTTCGTCGCGGGAGAGTCGCTCGACGCGGGCGTGGAATTTTTGCAGCGTCGCGAAAGTCTGCGCGACGAGCGCGTCGCCCTCGCGCGCGAGCCAGAGCACGCCCGTCGGCTGGAAGAGTTGCGGCTCGGCGGCGCGCTCGAACAGCTCGCGCCAGAGCGGGAGCGAGCGCAGCGCCCAGCGCGTGTAAATCTCGTCCGCGCCGTAGCCCGCGCGTATGACGCGCGACTCGCCGCCGGAACTCGCGCGCGCGTGCGCCGCGCCGTAGGCGTCAACGAGCAGGACTTGCAGACCGGCGCCCCGCAGCGCGTGCGCCGTCCAAGCGCCGAAGACGCCCGCGCCGACCACAGCCACGTCATAGCTTTTCTTCGACATCAGCGCAGGGAGTCGCGCGCGCGGCGATCTTTATTCCGCCTCGGCGTCGAGCTGGCGCACGAGGTTCAGGTATTCGCCGCGCTCGAAGCCGTTGGCGCGGAAGTAGTCTATGAGGTCGCCGTCGTTCCAGTTGACCATCGTGTTGACGACCGAAACGTTGGCGCGGCGGAAACTCTCGAACAGCGCGTCGAGCAGCGCGCGGCTCACGCCGCGACTCTGATGCGAGGGCTCGACGCCGACGACTTCGAGCCAGCCGGAGAGTTTCGCGCCGAACTCCCAGCCGCGCACGTCCGCGAGCAGGAAGCCGACGACGCGCCCGCCGCCTTCGGCGACGAGGCAGGTGTCGGGCGAGCGTTTGACGTAGGCGTCGCAGAGCGAGGCGTAGTAGGCGGCGTGCGGCTTGTCCGTGATCTGCTCGGTGAGGCGCAGCACCTCGTCTATGTCGCCGACGGTCATGCGGCGCACGCTCAAGTCTTTCATGCGTCGCGCCCTCCGCGCGCGGTGGCGTCGGACTCCCTGAAAGACCCGCACGGCGACCCTGCGCGTGAGTCGGAGCGAGAGCGAGCGGCGGACGATGTTGCGGTAGGAGTCATTGCCGGAGACCGAGTCGAAGAGCGCATCGTACATGACGGGGTCGGTCTTTCCAACGTCGATCATCGGATCGAGGACGTAGCGCGCGCCGAGGAGCATCAGCCGCCGCACGACGACGCCGTAAACGTGATCGCCCAAGAGGTCGCGACAGGATTTTTTGTACTGCCGCAGCGCCGCGCGCGAGACGCCGTGCGCGAGCATCGCCTCCGCCGCTCGAACCCCCGTGACGACCGCCGTGTTGATGCCCTTGCCCTTGAACGGGCGCAGCCACCCGGTCGCGTCGCCGACGAGCGCGTAGCGGTGACCGAAGGGGTTGCGCGCGGGAGCCGACGGGAAGCGACCCTCGTGGTAGTCGAGCGCGCGCGCGTCGAACGGCGGCAGCAGCTTTCGCACTTCGGGCAGTTGTAAGAACTCGTCGAGGTCGGTTGACGTGACGCGCTCGCCCGCGATGTTGACGAGGACGTGATCGCCTTTGGGCGTCACCGCGCCGAACTCAATCGCCGGGCACGCGGGCGGCAGCAGAAATGCGTGGACGATGTGTCCGAGCTTCTCCGTCTGGAACGCGCGCGTTGACGCAATCGCCGTCAGGTAACTCTTCAGCCACTTCGACGGACGCCCGAAGCCGCGCGCGCTTCGTCGAGCCCGCGGCGCGCGCGCCGTCACTTCTTCAAAGACCGACAGCATCGCCTCGTCCAATCCGAACGCGCCGACGACCGCGTCCGCCCGCACGTACTCCGACTCGGAATAGACGCGCACCTCGTCCAAGCCCCCTGAGCCGCTGTCGCGCACGAACTCCAAGCCCGTCACGCGCGACGCGACGACGCGCGCGCCCCGCTCCCGCGCGCACTCCAAGAGGAAGCGGTCGAACTCGGCGCGCGCGACGGCGTAGGTCGCGCGGAAGTGGCGCGCGTCCGCCGCGGTCGCGCCGTGCCCGGTGAGCAGAATGTTTTCGCGCGCGCCGTGCAGGCGGTAGCCGAAGATTTGCCGCTTGATGATCTCGCGCGGCAGACGCACGTCGAGAGCGCGCGCGAGCACCTCCACGACGGGCGGGGAGAGGACGCCGGCGCACTGGTTCGCGTGAACGTTGAAGTCCTTGCCCTCGAAGACGACGACTTTGAGATCGAGTCCCCGCGAGCGCGCGCCCCGCAGCAGCTTGATCGCGCACGCCGCGCCGGCGGGCCCGCCGCCGATGACGACGACGGTCGAGCCGTCGCGCAGCCGCGCGTCGCTATCTGTCGCTCGCGTCATGATCGAGAGAGGCTGACGAAGAGTCGTCGCGGCGGGATTGTAAGACGGGCGGGCGTTCGGGCGACAGGGCTCGCCGCCAGCCGCGCAGTGGGCGTGCTACTTCTGAGGCGCGCCGGGCGCGGGTTGGAGGAGGTCGCGCAGGCGGCGCGAGATGAAGACGGTCATGTCGTCCAGAAACTTGTCGGGGTCGCGCGCCTTCACGACCGGATCGCGCAGCACCTCGGCGACGGGGAGGAGCGAGGCGAGCAGCATCGCCGTGTAGCGGTCGAAGCCCGACTCGTCGGACAGCTCGTCGAGCGCGCGCTGCGCGAGCAGGCGGAACATCTCCTGCCCCGTGCGGTTTGAAAAGTCGAAGGACTTGTCGCCCATCTCAGCCTCCAACGGCGCGAAGCCGGCGCGCACCTCCGAAGTCTCTTACGTCGCCACGGGGCGCAGCGCGAGCGCGAACTCGACGGCGCGTCGGGCGTTGACGACGCCCCAGCCCTGGCGGTCGATCTCGACGCCGGGGAGTCGCTCGGCGGTGTCCATGAGGATGCGTTTGACCTGCTGCGGCGAGAGCCTGGGGTTCGCCTCCAACATGCAGGCGGCGATGGAGGAGACGATGGGCGCGGCGAACGAGGTGCCGTCAACGTACTTGTAGCTCTCGCTGATCACGTCGCCCTCGCGCAGCTTGATCGAGACGAGGTTGCGCAGCAGCGGCACGGGCAGGTCGAGCGAGCCCGCGAGGTCACGGTCGACGTCGGCGTGCGCTTCGATCAAGGGCTTGAGTTCGTCGTCCGTCGCGCGGTCGAGGTGCGCGTAGAGTTCCGCCTCGGCGGCGGTCGGCGTGTGCGGGAGGATGGGCGCGGCGACCCAGATGCCGGGCGCGATCAGCTCGGGCTTCTGCAAGCCGTCAACGGTGGGTCCGTAGGAGGAGCGGTACATGCCGCGGCGCGCGCGATCCAACGAGTTCTGATCGTCGAGCCCGCCGACCGAGATCGAGGAGGGCGACGACGCGGGCGGCAAGACCGGATGACCGGGCATCATGCCGGCGTTGCCGACGGCGCAGACGACCGTCAGCCCTTCTTTCACCGCGCGCTCGACGGTCTGGCAGAGCTTGTTGTGTAAATATGATTGCTGATTGTCGCCGCCCGCGGAGATGTTGACGACGCGAATCTTGTACTCGTCGCGGTGTGCGAGCACCCAGTCTAAGCCCTCTTTGATGTTCGCCTCGGTGATGCGCCCGGTCTTGGCGAGCTTGACGAGGACGACGTTCGCTTCGGGCGCGATGCCGCGGTAAAAACCGTTCGAGAGCGAGCCGTTTCCGGCGGCGACGACGGAAGTCATCATGCCGTGCCAGCTCGCCACGTCGGTCGTCTCCAAGGTCGAGGGATCGCCCGCGACGATGCTGTGGTAGGCGAGGATGCGGTTCGTCGGCGTCGTGAGATCGGGGTGCGCGTAGAAGCCGGAGTCGAGGAAGGCGACGGTGACGCCGCGACCCGTGAACCTCTCGTCCGCGCCCATGCGCAGGTAGGTCGGCAGCGCGCGCCCGCCCTGTTCGAGCACCGCCGCGTCCGTGTGCAGTTGCACCTGCGCGCGTCGGAACAGCTCGACGCAGCGCGGGCAAACTTGCGCGACGACGCGACCCGACGGCGCGTTCGTCGCGATGAGCGCCTGCAACTCCTCGTCGAGCGACGCGAGCGGCGCGAGCCCGTCGCGCGATTCGCGCCCGCAGACGGGGCAGGCGGGGAAGCCCGCCGCGCTGTCCGCGCTTTTTTCCTGAGGCTCAAGAGAGATTGTTTCCGACAACGCGACCCCACCTCACACTCGTCAGTCCGGTAGGGCACGATAGCACAGCGCGCGCCGCGAGTTCTATTTCAGCGCCAGCTCGTAGAGGTAGATCAGTTTCTTATCCCTGCTCCGCGCGGCGAGCAGGCGCGGCTCGGTGGGGCTGAAGGCGGCGCGGCGGTTGGTGTCGGGCAGATCGGCGAGGAGCGCGCCGTCGGCGGTCGAGAAGATTTTGAGCCCGCCCTTGAGCTTGGCGGTCACGCGACCGTCGGCGTTGATGATGAAGGGGTCGCAGCCGCCGTCGCCGAACCAGTCGTCGGGCGTGCAGCCCTCCCACGGCAGGCGCGCCAGCACGCGACCGTCGCGCAGATCGAGGACGCGCTCCTTCGTCTTCGCGTAGCCGGTGATGACGACCTTCGCGCCGTCGGGGCTCCAGAAGAGTTGGTAAGGGTTGGGCAGGGCGTCGTAGCTGCGTATGAGTTCGCCCGTCTGCGCGTCCCAGAGCTTGAGCGAGGAGGAGTCGCCCGCCCACTTGAAAGGATCGTCGCGCCACGTCGTCAGAAGCCGACGGCTGTCGGGGCTGAACGAGCAGAGATCGCCGACGCCCGCGAGCGTGTACTTGCGCTCGCCCGTGTGCGCGTCCCAGACGCGCGCGCCGTCCGCTTCGAGCGTGACGACGAGCCGCCCGTCGGGGCTGACGACGGGCTGTCGGTAGAAGACGTAAGCCTCTTTTTTCGGCGCGGCGACCGTGGGCGGCGGGGTCGGCTGTCCGCTCGGCAGAGACTCCGTGCGGCGCGGCGGCTGTGCGGCGAGCGGCGCGAGCGCGAGCGTCGTAACGAGTTCGCCCGCCGTCGTGTAGAGCCGCGCGGGCTTCGAGTAACTTGAGACGACGACGCGCGCGTCGCCGTCGGCGAAGTGCGCCTCGACGAAACGAAACTCCGGAAGCCGTGCGCTCGTGAGCGCCGCCCTGAGGAGCGAGTCGGTGTACCTGTCCGTGTTCAGCTTCTCGTAAACGATCTCCGCGAGCACTGCCCCGCTGCGCGCGTCCCACACGCGCGCCGTTCCGTCCTCGCTCCCCGTGACGACGCGCGCGGAATCAGAACTCCACTCGAAGGTGTTGACGCCCCACCGGTGACCCGCGAGCGCCGCGCGGAGGCTTCCGTCGCGCGCGTCCCACAGCTGCAAGTGGCTCTCTCTCGTGTCTAGCCCCGCGCGCCACTCGGTCGCGAGCGACGCGGAGTCGGGGCTCCAGCGGACGGTGATCTCGTCGAGCCGCTTCGTGAGCTTCAGCGTCGCCTTCGGCGCGCCCGACTGCGCGTCCCACAGGCGCACGGTGCCGTCCTCGGCTCCGGTGGCGACGGTCTTCCCATCGGGGCTGAACTCGACGGCGAGGACGTCGCCCTCGTGCCCCGCGAGCGCGGCGCGAAGGCGTGCGACGCCGTCGGGCAGTCTCGCCGCGGCGTCAGACTGTTTCGGCGATCCGGCGCGGCGCGGCTTCTGCGCGTGCGCCGAAGCGACGGCGAAGACGACGGCGGCGCACGCGAGCGCGACGCGCGGCAGAGAGAGGCGGAGCGCGCCGCGCGAGTCTGCGCGGCGCGCTGCGGCGGTGCTGCGAGGGTGGAAGTTCCGCATGACGCTCTACTCTACCCGGCCGCCGCGCCCGTCTCCGTCGTGCTGTGATGCTTTGGCGATTGTCACAGGCGCGCGCGCGGGTGTAAGTTTAGTCGCAAAAAGTTCTCCAGAGACGGCGAGAGTGAGGCAGCAGAAATGGCTGAGAAGTCTGTCGGTGCGCCGAATGGTGCGGCGCGGACGCCGAGCGTGTCGGACATCTTCCGCCGCGCGCAGGAGTTGAGGCGCGAGAACCCGCAGCTATCCTTGAAGGATTTGCGCGCGAAGATCGTGCGCGAGTTCCGCGGCGGCGCGTTCCCCCCGCTCGCGACGCTGACCATCCCCGAACAGGACGCGCGCGCGCCCGAAGAGGACTGGACGTCGGGGCTCTCGCTCGTCCGCCGCGGCATACAGAACGAGGACTGGGACGACGTGGCGACGGGCATCGCGCTCTCGTTAGAGCAGACCGACGCTTACGAGCGCGACCGCGGGCGACTCGGCGCGGCGGACGAGTGGCACGACCGCTCCGTCGGCATCCGCGAGCCGCTCACCAAAGGCATCGGCAAGTGGATGCCGGACGAGCTGAAGCGGCTGATCGAGAAGGCGGAGAAGCGTGACAAGTGACAAGTGACGAGTGGCAAGCAACCCCAAGGCTGAAAGCTAATAGCTAACAGCTTGCGCCTTGCTCGTCACTTGTCACCTTCTTAAAGGGATGAGTTTTCTAAACAACCTGACGGGCAATCCAGACTACCAGCGCGCGGAGCCGCGCCCGGCTGACGAGGTCGCGGCGGCGGAGCCTGAGATCATCGTCAGCCCGGACACGCGGCGCGGGCGTCGCCTGCCGCCGGGTCAGTCGCGCACCAAGAAGTGGCCCGTGCTCGACGCGCACGGCACGCCGGAGATCGATCTCGCGGCGTGGCGGTTTGAAGTGGACGGGCTCGTCGAGAACCCGCAAGCGTGGGCGCTCGACGAGTTCATGCAGTTGCCCGCCGTCAAAGTCTATGCGGACTTCCACTGCGTCACGCGCTGGTCGCGTCTGGATAACGTCTGGTCGGGCGTCTCGGCGCGCGAGCTTGCGAAAAGAGTTGGCTTGAAAGCGGAGGCGAAGTTTGTCGTGGCGAGCGCCTACGATTACGGCTGGACGACGAACCTGCCCGTCGAATATTTCCTCGCCGAAGACTCGCTGCTCGCGTGGTCGCACGACGGGCGACCGATCCCGCCGGAGCACGGCGGGCCCGTGCGCCTCGTCGTGCCGCGGCTCTACGCCTGGAAGTCGGCGAAGTGGATCAAGGGCTTGACCTTCCTCGCCGAAGACCGCGCCGGCTTCTGGGAGGAGGGCGGCTACCACATGCGCGGCGTCCCCTGGGAGGGGCGCGACGGCGAGCGCTTCCGCTGGGAAGAAGAATAAATAAGTGCTGCGTACTGAGTGCCGAGTGCTGAGAAAAGCCTTTGCCTTTCACTC
>JAIVGV010000076.1 GCA_020201365.1 Acidobacteriota bacterium | reverse complement strand
CGGTTCGCGCTCTCGTTCTTGCTGCTCCTGAACATCGTGCATGACTCCTTGTGTGATTAAACTTGAGGATTGCCCGCGGCTTGGGGTCTCGACTGATGAAGCCGCGCCCGCCGCTCGTCGTCGAGCGGATACACCCGCGCCTCGCGGGGCGGGGAGAGTTTCTTCCGTTTGTGAGAGCTGATTTAGGTGGGGCTGCCGCTACTCCCGTCGCCTCGGCGACGGATCGCACCAACGTCTTCGCATCTTAGCGCGGCGCGCGCGCCATTTTTATTACGGCGGGGTTGCGATGCGGTTATCTTCTCGGTAGGCGCGTACTCCTCGTCCGACTCGGCGGCTTTCAGATCGGCTTTGAGCTTTGTGATCTCGCGCGAGGCGGCGGCGAACTCTTCGGCGTCGAACGGCTCGTACTCCTTCGCCGCCGAGAGCGTGCGAGAGATGCGCTCGTTCGCCGCGTCCAAGAGCGACGCCTTGACGCGCCCCTCCTTGACGGCGGCGACGATTGCGTCGCGCGCCTCGACGAAGTGCGCCGGGCTCTCGCAGATGAGGATCATGTCCGAGCCCGCCTCGACCGCGCGCAAAGAAGCCTCCGCGACCGTCAGGGTCTGCACGACCGCGCCCATCTCCATGTCGTCCGTGATGATCAAGCCCTTGAACTTGAAGGCGAGCCGGAGCAGCTTCATCACGACGTTGCTGCTGATCGTCGCGGGCAGTTGGTGAATCTCCGCGAGCGCGGGCAGCTCCGCCGTCCTCCTGAACCACTGCTGCAAGAACTCGGAGACTTCCGGAAAGGCGGCGTGGCTCACCATCACGGCGCGCAAACGCTCGCCCGGCCGGTGGAACATCAAGTCCATGAACGGGACGAGATCGCTCTGCAGAATCTCCTCCCAAGTGTGCGTGATGACGGGCAGGCGGCGGTGCGAGTCAACGCTCGATCCGCCCAAGCCCGGGAAGTGTTTGCCGCACCCCACCACGCCGTGCGCCTGCAGCCCGTCGAGGTACGCGCCCGCGAGACGCGAGACCTCTTCGGGCGTCGCGCCGAAGGTGCGCGCGCGCAGGCCGTTCTCCTCGTTGCCGCCGCGGAGATCGAGCACGGGCGCGAAGTTGACGTTGAAGCCCAAGAGGCGCAGGACGCGCGCGGAGAGTTCGCCGAAGCGGCGCGCGAGCTCCGTGCGACCGGCGAGGCGCACGTCCTTCGCCGCAGGCATCGGCTCGCAGATCTCGCGGAAGCGATCCACGAGCCCGCCCTCCTGATCCACGCCGACGAAGCCGCGCCCTTCGAGCGCGTCGTGAACCTGCGTGGTGAGGAGCGACAACTGCTCGGCGCTCTCGACGTTGCGCCCGAACAGGATCACGCCGCCCGGTCGCACCTCGCGCAAGACCTCGCGCAAGTTTTTGTCGAGCCGCGTGCCCGGCAGACCGACGAACAGCAGCCGCCCCGCCTTGCGCCGCAGCTCTTCGTCTTCGGAATTTCCCCGCTTGCTCGCCATCACTTTTTCTCTCGTCCTTTCGGGCAAGCTTAAAGACGCGCGCCCGAACTTTCAAGACAGCGCAAGCGCGCCGCACGTTTGACAACACTTATTCCACAATTTCCGCACGCGCGCGCGTCGCGCGACCGCTCACCCGCGCTGCGACTCCGGCGCGCGAGCCGCTATAATTTTCGCCCGAATGGATCAGGCTCTGCAAACGGAGGCGTCCGCCGGCGAACTCACCGCGCTCGTCAAACGGCTCGCGCTCGCCGAAGGCTTCGACCGCGTAGGAATAGCGCGCGCCGAGCCGCTCGAAGAGGAGCGCGCGCATCTCGAAGAGTGGCTGCGACGCGGCTACCACGGCGAGATGCGCTGGATGGAGCGCGCCCCGGCGCAGCGCACAGACCCGCGCCTCGTCTTCCCGCGGGCGCGCTCGGTCGTCGTCTGCCTCGTCAACTACTTCACGCCGCACCGTCACGACGCCGACCCGTCGCGCGGCAAAATCTCCCGCTACGCCTGGGGCGACGACTACCACGAAGTCGTCGGAGCGAAACTCAAAAGCCTGCTCGCGCGGATCAAAGACGCCGTCCCCGGCTCTGACGGTAAACCCTGCGTGGACATTCAACCCGTGATGGACAAGGCTTGGGCGGCGCGCGCCAGCTTAGGCTGGATCGGCAAGCACACCAACCTCATCACGCGCGACCTCGGCTCCTGGGTCTTCGTCGGCGAGCTGTTGCTGAATCTCGAACTCGAAGCGGACGCCGAGCCGGTCGAAGACCACTGCGGCACCTGCACGCTCTGCATCGAGTCGTGCCCCACGCAGGCGATCACCGAGCCCTACGTCGTTGACTCGAACCGCTGCATCTCCCACGCGACGATTGAGCTGCGCGCGCCGGAGCTGCCCGTCGAAGTCGCAGACAATCTCGCCGGCTGGCTCTACGGCTGCGACATCTGCCAGGAGGTCTGCCCCTGGAACCGCTTCGAGCAGCCGACCGACGAAGCGCGCTTCGAGCCGCGCGCCGGGCAAACGTCCCTGCCCGCGTCGGACGTTCTCGAACTCACGCCCGAAACTTACGCCGCGCGCTTCCGCCGCTCCGCGATAAAACGCGCCAAGCTCGCCGGTCTCCAGCGCAACGCCCGCGCGCTCGTCGCGCCGCGCGACGGCGGCAGACGAGACGCGGGCGATTGATGTTCGGGCAGCCGGGTCGTAAACTTGAACGACCACGCGGCTGTCAGTCGTCGTCACAGGGGCAGGATGATCAACATCGAACTCAAAGACCGCTCGGCGGGACCCGTCTATTTGCAGGTGCGCGATCAGCTCGACGCGCTGATCCGCGGCAAACAGATCGCCTCCGGCGAGCGACTCCCGGCGCCCGTCGCGCTCGCGCAGCAGCTCGCGGTTGATCGCGGCGAAATCCAGCGCGCCTACTTCGAGCTGGAGCACGCGGGGCTGGTCAAGCGGGAGTCGCGCGCGGACTTCCTCGGCAAAGTGACCGTCACGTATTCCGTCATCTGATCCGGCGCGCGATCCCCGCGCGCCGACGAAGCGGCTAGAGGTGACCACCACTCTCACAGACTCATACGGGCGACAGATACGCGACCTGCGCGTGTCGCTCACCGACCGCTGCAACTTCCGCTGCTTCTACTGCCTGCCGCACGGCGAGCCGCCGATGTCGCCGAAAAGTCAGACGCTCTCCTTCGAGGAGATCGCGCGCGCCTGCGCGGTCTTCGTCGCGCTCGGCGTCGAGAAGATCAGGTTGACGGGCGGCGAGCCGATGCTGCGACGCGATCTCCCCGTCCTCGTCGGCAAACTCGCCGCGCTGAAAGCGCGCGGGCTGCTTGATCTCGCGCTCACGACCAACGGCTACTTCCTCGCGGATCAGGCGCAAACCTTGAAGCACGCCGGGCTCGACCGCGTGACCGTCAGCCTCGACAGCCTGCGGCGCGAGACGTTCGACCGCATGACGGGCGTTGACGCGCTCGCCCGCGTGCTCGATGGCATCGCAGCCGCAAAACGCGCGCGCTTGACGCCGATCAAGATCAACGCCGTCGTCGTCCGCGGCTACAACGAGGAGGAGGTCGCGGACTTCGCAGCCTTCGCGCGCGAGCACGACGTCGCGATGCGCTTCATCGAGTTCATGCCTTTGGATTCCGGTCACGACTGGTCGCGCGAGTCGGTCGTTTCGGGGCGCGAGATCAGGGAGCGCATCGAAGAACGCTTCCCGCTCGTCCCCGCCCAAGTGCGCCGCGGCTCTGAGACCTCCTCGCGCTGGCGCTTCAGTGACGGCGCGGCGGGCGAAGTCGGCATCATCGCGCCCGTCACCGAAGCCTTCTGCGGCGCGTGCTCGCGCGTCCGCCTCACCGCCGACGGTCAGATCAGAACCTGCCTCTTCTCCACCGTCGAACACTCCTTGCGCGACGTCCTGCGCAGCGGCGCGAGCGACGATGAAGTCGCGGACTACGTACGCTCAGTCGTCTTGAAGAAAGAGCCGCGCCACTACATCAACGATCCATCTTTCCGCCAGCCCGCGCGCACGATGAGCTTCATCGGCGGTTGACTCCGCAGAGCGCGCGGCGGACAATCCGCCTGACAATTATTTCGGGGGAGCCTCGACGGAAGCGGCGGGGCTGAGAGTCACCGGCGAGGTGAGACCCTTTGAACCTGATGCGGTTAGTACCGCCGAAGGGAGAAGCAGAACGGCGAAAAGACCGTCCCGTTTTTCTTTCCGAAGCGGGGCGGTCTTTTCCATTCGAGCCGCGTGTGTCGGCGGCTGAAAGGCTGGGCGAGAGATGAACGAGAACGGCAACGGCGGCGGGCGCAAGAACGCGGAACGACAGAGCAGCGATCAAGTCAGACTTCCGAACTCGCGGCGCGTCTATGTCGAGGGCGCGACCGAGGGCGTGCGAGTCCCCTTCCGCGAGGTGAGTCTGAACGCGACGCGGCGCGGCGACGGGACGGCGGAAGCGAACGACCCCGTGCGCGTTTACGAGACGGCGGGCGCGTGGGGCGATCCCGAAGCGAGGTGCGACGAGCGCGAGGGTCTTCAGCCTTTGCGCCGCGAGTGGATCGTGGCGCGCGGCGACGTCGAAGAGTACGAGGGGCGCGGCGTCAAGCCCGAAGACGACGGGTATCTGACGGCTGATGCGGCACAGTTCGCGCGGCACAAGGACAAGGGCAGGCTCGAATATTTTCCGGGACTGCGGCGCGCACCTTTGCGCGCACGCGCGGGCGGGCGCGTCACGCAGATGCACTACGCGCGCCGCGGCGTCGTCACGCCCGAGATGGAGTTCGTCGCACTCCGCGAGAACATGGGGCGCGAGGTGGCGCTGCACGCGATGAGCGAGCACGCGAGGGACGACCGCAGCTCGCTCCTGCACCAGCACCGCGGCGAGCGCTTCGGCGCAAACATCCCCGAGTTCGTCACGCCGGAGTTCGTGCGCGCCGAGGTGGCGCGCGGGCGCGCGATCATCCCGGCGAACGTCAACCACCCCGAAGCCGAGCCGATGATCATCGGTCGCAACTTCCTCGTCAAAGTCAACGCCAACATCGGAAACTCCGCGGTCGCCTCCTCGATTGAGGAAGAGGTCGAGAAGATGCGCTGGGCGACCCGGTGGGGCGCGGACACCGTGATGGACTTGTCCACGGGCAAGAACATCCACGCCACGCGCGAGTGGATCATACGCAACTCGCCCGTCCCCGTCGGCACCGTGCCGATCTATCAGGCGTTAGAGAAGGTCGGCGGCAAGGCTGAGGAGCTGACTTGGGAAGTCTATCGCGACACGCTCGTCGAACAAGCCGAGCAGGGCGTTGACTACTTCACGATCCACGCGGGCGTGCGTCTGCCTTATATCCCTCTCACGGCGCGACGCACGACCGGCATCGTCTCGCGCGGCGGCTCGATCCTCGCCAAGTGGTGCCTCGCGCACCACGAGGAGAGTTTCCTCTACACGCACTTCCGGGACATCTGCGAGATCATGGCTGCCTACGACGTTTCGTTCTCTTTGGGCGACGGGCTCCGACCCGGCTCCATCGCCGACGCCAACGACGAAGCGCAGTTCGCCGAACTCGAAACGCTCGGCGAGCTGACCCGCGTCGCCTGGGAGCACGACTGTCAGGTGATGATCGAAGGTCCCGGTCACGTCCCCGTGCACCTCATCAAAGAGAACGTGGACAGGCAGCTTGAGATCTGCCACGAAGCGCCGTTCTACACGCTCGGTCCGCTCGTCACCGACATCGCGCCCGGCTACGATCACATCACCTCGGCAATCGGCGCGGCGATGATCGGCTGGTTCGGCACGGCGATGCTCTGCTACGTCACGCCCAAAGAGCACCTCGGACTTCCCGACAAGCAGGACGTGAAGGACGGCGTCATCGCCTACAAGATCGCCGCCCACGCCGCAGACCTCGGCAAAGGTCATCCGGGCGCGCAGTTGCGCGACAACGCCTTGTCGAAGGCGCGCTTCGAGTTCCGCTGGGAGGATCAGTTCAACCTCGCGCTCGACCCCGAGCTCGCCCGCGAGTTCCACGACGAGACCCTGCCGCAGGAGGGCGCCAAGCTCGCGCACTTCTGCTCCATGTGCGGACCCCACTTCTGCTCCATGAAGATCACCCAGGAGGTCAGAGACTACGCCGCGCAGAAGGAGCTTGATGAAAAGGCGGCTCTTGAAGCGGGCATGAAAGAGAAAGCCGCGGAGTTCGTCGAGAAGGGCGCGGAGATTTACTCTCAGGCTTAAGCGGTTCTATGAGGAACTTCATCTTACTCCTCGTTTCTTTTGTTTCCGCCTCCGGTCAACTCGGAGCCAACGACGGCTCACTCGGTGAAGTTAGACTGGAGTGCGCCCGGTCGCTGTTAGGACAATTAAAGGAGCCTGGGGACAAAGCCGACGCTCTCATGTACATGGCGCAGCTCTTCTCCCAAGACGGAAACAAACAGGCTGCCGATAAGTTACTGTATGAAGCCTTGAATTGGGCTACCTTGATTAGTGATGGGTTGTCCAAAGCGGCTGCAATCGGTGCGATAGCTAAAATCGGCTCACTTGATCACGTTGAACGCGCGGCAGAGATTGCCAAGTCTCTGGGAGGCAGCCATAGGGCATGGGCGTCGCGCCAACTTATTACCGCTTACGGCAGGTTGGGATTAGCCGATACAGCTTCAAAACTTTTATACGAGGAAGCAAAGAGGATCGGCTCGGCAAGTACCGCAAACGAAACTTGGTATGGCGACAGGGAGTACGAGCTGGCTCAGCTCCTAACCGACAGCGCCCGTGCCGGACTCGCAGACCAGGCATTAAGGCTGGGACTTCCGATCAAGGACAAATTCGTTAAGGGAGACGTACTTCGCGCCGCCGCCGCCACGCTTGCGGAGAATCATCAACCTCGCAGAGCGATAGAGATAGCCCGTAGCGTCTACTATGAGGTTGAAAGGATAGACGCGCTGGTTGATGTCGCCAACGCAGCCGCCCGCTCTGGCGATACGTTGTCTGCCTCGCAAGCTCTATCCTACGCGCTGGCTGAAACAAGAAAAAATATTTTCGATCCCGAACAGGACACAAAGACTAGGGCACTTGTCTCCATCGCCTTGGCTTACAAGCAGAATGGTCAGCCTGAGAGGGCTTCGGGTGTTTTAGGGCAAGCTGAAAAAGTGGCTTACACAATAGGGAAACCCGGCTTTAAAGACTCTGGGCTCTCGCAAGTGGCTTTGGCATACGCGCAGTTCGGGGATTCTGGCAAAGCTCTACAAGTAACGCAGGAAATGTCCTCTCCGTGGAGCAACACAAAATCAAACACCTTGGCGAGCATCGCCAGCTTCATGCTGGACGCCGGGCAGCGAGAAAAGGCTGTGGCTGTACTTTCCCAGGCAGCTCAGGTTGCCAAAAACATTGATTGCACCTATTTCAAGTATGAGATCAGTGTCAGGTCGTGCTATGGAGATAAGGCCGGATACTTTCTGAAAATCGCCTCTGCTTACCAGAGAGGACTCTTTTTTGAACAGGAGAGGGAGGCGCTTGATTTGGCAGCGCTACAGAACAGGTACAAGCAAAACCCTCCGCAGGAAATGATAGCTGATGACCATCACATACCCGCTGATCGCCCGGTCGGCGAACAGGAGATCGTAGAAGGGTATTCGGCTGCTGGTGATTTCAAGAAAGCCATCGAGGTGGCAGGCGGGATGAAAGATGCTAAAGCTAGAGTTGTGGCTGTTGCGACCATTGAATTCAAACTAATCGGCTCACCCACTAGGGAAAAAATTTTCTCATCTTTCGGCTGCTAACAAAATCGGGAGACTGGCGCGCAGGTGCGGCGCAGAGATCGAAGTCTTAAAGCTAAAGTTAGCGAACTGGAAGCGCTGGGGTCCCTATTTGAGCGAGCGGCAGTGGGGCACGGTGCGCGAGGACTACTCGGCGGACGGCGCGTGCTGGGATTATTTTCCGCACGACCACGCGCGCTCGCGCGCCTACCGCTGGGGCGAGGACGGGCTCTTAGGCATCACCGACCGGGAGGGGCGGCTGTGCTTCGCCGTCGCGCTGTGGAACGGGCGCGACGCGATCTTGAAAGAGCGCCTCTTCGGTCTCACCAACGGCGAGGGCAACCACGGCGAGGACGTGAAGGAGGCGTACTTCTTCCTCGACTCGTCGCCGACCCACTCCTACTTTAAGGCGCTCTACAAGTACCCGCAAGACGAGTTCCCTTACGCGCGTCTGCTCGAAGAGAACCGCGGGCGCGGGCGCGACGCGGACGAGTTCGAGCTGGCGGACGCGGGCGTGTTCGACGGCGACAGGTATTTCGATGTCTTCGCCGAATACGCGAAGGCTGCGCCGAACGACGTCTTGATCAAAATCACAATCGCGAACCGCGCTGACCGTGCGGCGGCGATTGACGTGCTGCCGACGCTGTGGTTCCGCAACACGTGGGCTTGGGGGCGCACGGGCGAGGGCTACTGGAAGAAGCCGACCGTGAGCGCGACCGCCCACGCGGACAGAATCGTCACCGAGCACGACTCGCTCGGCGTCTTCTACTTCGCGGCGGAGGCGACAGACGAGACGGGCGAGCGCGCGTGGCTCTTCACGGAGAATGAGACGAACGTCGCGCGTCTGTTCGGCGCGCCGAACCCGTCGCCGTTCGTTAAAGACGCCTTCAACGAGTACGTCGTGAACGGTCGGCGCGAAGTGGTCAACCCCGAGCGCAAGGGGACGAAAGCGGCGGCGCACTACCGCCTCGAAATTCCCGCGCGCGGCGAACTGACCTTGCGCCTGCGCCTCTTCAGCGAGGACGACAAGCCCGCGGAGATTTTCGGCGACGAGTTCGAGGAGACTTTCGCCGCGCGCATCGCCGAGACCGAAGAGTTTTACGATTCCGCCCTCGCGAAGAATCTTTCGGACGAAGAGCGGCGCGTCGTGCGTCAGGCTTACGCGGGGCTGCTGTGGTCGAAGCAGTTCTACCACTACGACGTGGAGGCTTGGCTCGAAGGCGATCCCAGCCAGCCCGCGCCGCCGAAGCAGAGACTCGACGGGCGCAACCACGAGTGGCTGAACCTCTACAACCGCGACGTCGTCTCGATGCCCGACACCTGGGAGTACCCCTGGTACGCCGCGTGGGACTTGTCCTTCCACATGATCCCGTTCGCCGCGATCGATCCTGATTACGCGAAAGAACAGCTCGTGCTCTTCCTGCGCGAGTGGTACATGCACCCGAACGGGCAGTTGCCCGCCTACGAGTTCGCCTTCTCGGACGCGAACCCGCCCGTCCACGCCTGGGCTTGCTGGCAGGTTTACAAGCTGACTGCCGACGCCGACGGAAAACGTGATCGCTTCTTCCTCGAACGGGTCTTCCAGAAACTCCTGATCAACTTCACCTGGTGGGTCAACCGCAAGGACGTGGCGGGGCGCAACCTCTTCGCGGGCGGCTTCCTCGGCTTGGACAACATCGGCGTCTTCGACCGCTCGCAGCCGCTCCCGGCGGGCGGCTCGCTCGAACAGGCGGACGGCACGGCGTGGATGGCTTTCTTCTGCGCGACGATGCTCAGGATCGCTTTGGAACTCGCCGGCGAAGAGCCTGAGTACGAGGACATCGCGTCGAAGTTCTTCGAGCACTTCGTCGGCATCGTGGACGCCATCAACGCCATCGGCGGTCAGGGCTTGTGGGACGAGGAGGACGGCTTCTACTACGACGAGATCAAGGTTGACGGCGGCGACGAAATCCCGCTGCGCGTCCGCTCGTTAGTCGGTCTCATCCCGCTCATCGCCGTCGTGAATCTGGACGAGGAAGTGCTCGCGCGCCTCAAAGGGTTCTCGAAGCGCATGAACTGGTTTTTAGAGAACCGCCAAGACCTCGCGCGCCACATCTCCTACGTCGAAGAGCGCGAGGCGGGGCAGACGCACAGCCTGCGGCTGCTCGCCATCCCCTCGCGCGAGCGTCTCCAGAGGGTGCTCGCCTACATGCTCGACGAGAATGAATTCCTCTCGCCCCACGGCATCCGCTCGCTCTCGCGCGCCTACGCCGACGCGCCCTACGTCATCAACCTCGCCGGGCGCGACTATCAGGTTAATTACGAGCCCGCCGAGTCGCGCACGGGACTCTTCGGCGGGAACTCGAACTGGCGCGGTCCCGTCTGGTTCCCCGTCAACTTCGTCCTCGTCGAAGCGTTGGAGCGCTACCACCAGTTCTACGGCGACAACTTCCGCGTCGAATGCCCCACGGGTTCGGGAAACTTGATGACGCTCGCCGAAGTCGCGCGCGAACTCGCACGCCGCCTCGCCTCCATCTTCACCGAGGACGAACGCGGGCGCGCTCCGTGGCAGGGCGACGACGCGCGCTTCGCCGACGATCCGCACTGGCGAGAGCTGACGCTCTTCCACGAATACTTCCACGGCGACACGGGGCGCGGCGTCGGCGCTTCGCACCAGACGGGCTGGACGGCGCTCGTCGCGCACCTCTTCCGCCGCCTCGCGCAAGACAACTGGGGCGAGCGCGCGTAGAATTTAAGCGCGCCGGATTCTGCGTCGGAGTTTGTAGGGATGAACCCGAAAAATCTTGTCGTCGTCGCCGCCAGCCTCGCGCTGCTCCTCGTCGTGCTGTGGGACGCCTTCGAGACGATCGTCCTGCCGCGCCGCGTCACGCGCAGGCTTCGCATCACGTCAGCCTACTACCGCGCGACGTGGCGACCGTGGCGCACGCTCGCCTCGCTCTTCCGCGGGAAGAAGCGGCGCGAGACCATCCTGAGCATCTACGGACCGCTCTCGCTCGTCGTGCTCATCGCGCTCTGGGCGGTCGGTCTCGTCTTCGCCTTCGCGATGCTCCACTGGTCTGCCGCGACGAGCCTCAACGTCGCGCCCGGCGGCGCGTCCTTCCTCGCCTACCTCTACATGAGCGGCACGACCTTCTTCACGCTCGGCTTGGGCGACATCACGCCGACCGATCACCTGGGGCGCGCGTTCATCGTGCTCGAAGCGGGCTTGGGCTTCGGCGTGCTCGCCATCGTCATCGGCTACCTGCCCGTGCTCTACCAAGCCTTCTCGCGCCGCGAGTCGAACATCTCTCTCTTAGACGCGCGCGCGGGCACGCCGCCGACAGCCGCCGAGCTGCTGCGCCGCCACGGACGAAACGAAGGCACGGCTGAACTCGTCGAGCTGTTGAAAGACTGGGAGCGCTGGGCTGCCGACCTGATGGAGAGCCACCTCTCCTACCCGGTGCTCTGCTTCTTCCGCTCGCAGCACGACAACCAGTCTTGGCTCGCCTCGCTCACGACGATCTTAGACTCCTGCGCGCTCGTCATGGTCGGCGTTGACAACGTGCCTTCGTGGCAGGCGCAGTTGACCTTCGCGATGGCGCGCCACGCCGTCGTCGATCTCGCGCAAATTTTCAACTCGTCGCCCGCCGCGTGGGACGACTCCCGCCTGCCGTCAGAATCACTCGCGCGTTTGCGCGCCGGGCTCGCGGCTGACGGCGTTAGCTTGCGTGACGGCGGCGAAGGCGAGACGAAGCTGGCGAGTCTGAGGAAGATGTACGAGCCTTACGTGATGTCGCTCGCGTCGCACCTGGCGATGCCGCTGCCGCCGTGGGTGGACGGGCGCGCGGCGGCGGCGGACAACTGGCAGACGAGCGCGTTCGAGCGCAACCCGCAGGAGGTGAAGAAGACCTTCGCGAGCGTCTGCGAGCAGCGCCGCGCCGCCGGGTTGCCGCCGACCGCCGACTGCCCCGACTAAAGAAACGATGAAGTCGGAGCGATGAACGATGAACGGAAGGCGGCTTGCCTTTCACTTCATCGTTCATCGCTCCGACTTCATCGTTTCTTCTTTATCGTTTCGGAGCGGCTTGCGCGTCGGCGGTCTGCGTCTGCGCGCAGGCGGATGCCTGCTGCGCGTTGTTGTTGCTCAGCACGAGCTGCGCGGGCTCTTCGCCGCCCGTCCGCTCGGGATAGACCCAGACGCACCCGCCGTCGCGCGGCTCCCGGCGCGCCGCCTCCCAGACGCCGCCCGCGTCAACGCGGAACGGCACAGCCCACTGCATCCCGCCGATCTTCGCGGGCTGGCGCGAGCAGAGGACGTAGTCGCCGGGCACGAGTTCGAACGACGCCGCGCCGTCGAGCCCCGTCGTCCGGCTCTCGACGAAGCCCTCGTCCTTCGTGGCGTCCTCGTCCTGCGGGACGCAGCCCGACGCGCCCGGCTCGACGCGCCGCTCGCCGTGGTGGTGCTCGTCGTCGCGCGCGGGCGCGCTGCCCTTGCGCACGGCGAGATCGAACATCGCGATCTGCTTGACGTTGTAGCCGTCGTCAACCGCCGCGACGCGCACGGGCACGCGCACGCGCTCGTCGAGGCAGGACGCCGAGGCGCACGCCGCCGCGAGGGCGACGAGCGCGAGTCTGATTCGGTGAGGGATCACCTCTCTCCTCCGCGCGAGGGCGTTTCGGTCGCGTGCCGGGGTCGCCTCGGCGGCGACGCTGCGACTCTAGGGTTTGGAAGCCGTCGGCGTCGGGCGGATGTAAGCCTCGCCGCGCGCCGTCATCCCGGCCTTCTGCGCGAGCGTGCTCAGCACCGAGGCGAGCGTCTCTTTGTTTTCGAGCTTGAAACTCGTCACGCCGCCGATCTTCGTGTCGGGGTCGTCGAACTGCACGACGAGGTAGCGCCGCTTCTCGCGCATCAGCAGACCGAGCATGTTCGCGCCGTAGGGCATCGGGATCGACGAGACGACCGAGCCGGTCTTCGTCCGCGCGGCCTTCGTGTCGCCCCAGAGCGCGGCGAACGACTTGTAGGGCAGCGAGAAGTATTCGCGCTGGTACTTGTCCTTGAAGACGAGCCGCCCCGCGCCGTCGTCGAAGAAGAGCGTCCCCGTCTGCCTCTTCATGTAGCCGGTGACGCCGCCCTCGTACTTCGCCGTCACGCTCGCGGGCGCGGGCGCTGCCGCGGCGGCGGCGGGCGGCGGCGTGGGCGCGGGCGTCGCGACCGTGCGCGCGCGCTGCGCCTCGGCGGCGGCGGCGAACGCGGCGACCGTGATCGCCGCGCACAAAAATCGGGCGCCCCTCTGCAAAACGGAAACTCGCATCGTCTCTCCTCTTCGGCGGCAGTGAACTTTCGGCGCGAAGGCTCGCGCGCGTGTGAATTAGAGACGCACGCCGCCCATCGTGCGTTGCCAAGCGAGTGATTTGCGCAGCACGCAGAAGCGCTGCCGCTCCTCTGGCGAAGCCCCCGCTTCGAGCGATTCCAAGATCGCTTCCAAGAGCGGCAGCGCGAACGCCCCCGCGTGCGCCAGAACTTGCGAGAAGTAGTGCAGGCGCATCCCGCCGCGCGCGTCGCGGTGAAACTTCAACGCCTCTTCGCCGCCGACCGCGAGAATCTCCTGCCCGACCGGAATCACTCTTCGCGGGACGGTGTGATGCGACCCTTGCGTGTCGCGCCAGCCGAGCAGCAGCACGCCGACGAGCACGCCCTGCTCGTTCAAGTAATCGGGGCTCAAGACCGACAGCTCCGAGCGCGGCGAAAGCCTCGGTCCCAAGCTCCCGTACTCAGGGTTGACCAACCGCGTGTCGTAGATCACGCCGACGACCGTCTCCCCGCCGTCAACCGGCAGCTCGACGAACTGCGCGAACCCGTAATCGTCCGCCGCCGGCGCGTCGCCCGCGTCCAGACGATCAATCACCCGCCCCACGTAATCCACGTGCGAGTTCGACGCGACGACTTTCGCGATCCTTTTACTCATCGTCTTCTCTTGTTCGCCGCCGTGCGCCTCCGCGCGACGAGCAGTCTCACGCAAAGGCGCAAAGCCCGCACAGACATCCAAGCAAGTGACTCTCTCATCGCCGGTGAATCTTGCTCACGAGTTTGCGCGAGACGCGGAACGGCAGCGCGTTCGCCTCGGCGAAGTCCTGCACGGCGCGCAGGAACTGCTCGCGGTCGCGCGCGGTGATGACCGCCGCCTCGTCCGCCGTCTCCAAGGCGTAAGGGTAGCCGTTGCCGACGACGCACTCGCCGCGCACGGCGTCCGCCACGTCTTCGATCAAACCTTCTTCGGCGACCCACGCCGGGATGTCGAGTCGCGCGGGCGCTTCGCCGGGCGCGGTCGTCTGCAAGTATATGAAGCCGACGAGCGGCTCGCCAGCCTCGTCGCGGAACTCCGCGGTCAGCCCCTCGCGCACGCACCCGCAGAAGACGCTGCGGTCGCCCCAGCGCGCGAAGAGCGGCGCATCGTCGCCGTCACCGCCGGACGCGAACAGTTGCGCGTCGAAGATCGTCGCCTCCGATCTTTTTCGCGCGACGACGTCGAGCAGCCGCACCACGTCGCGCGCGTAGGACTGATCTATGTAGCCGACGAGCGGCACGCGGGTCTCGCGCGAGAGCCTCACGGTCTCGGAGATCGCGGCGATGTACGAGTTCGGGAACTTCAGGGTCTCCCCGCGCAGCCGCGTCGTCGAAAGCAAAAGCGTCCCGTCGAAGAAGGCGACGGGCGTGCGCTCGCGCCTCTGCTGCCAGCCCTCGCGCCGCTTCAAGAATTCGCGCACCGCCGCGAGTTCCTGCTCGACCCTGCGCAGTCCGACGAGATCGGCGGCCGTCGCCGCCACGCCTTCCGTCTCCAATAGCTCCTGCGGCGTGACGAGCTTAAAGTCCCACTCCTTGCGGTACGACGCGCCGTCGCGCGTGTGCGGGTTCTCGAACCAAGCGACCTGCACGGCGGCGACCGGCAGCGAGACCTCGCGCCCCGGCATGATCTGGCTCCCGTCCGCCGCGAACGTCACGCGATCCGAGAGCGCGTCAACCGCCCACGCCCGCGCCTCCTCGTGCGTCCGCCACGCGCGCCCGAACGGCACGACGAACGATCCCGCCTGCCCGATCTCTTCCGTCGGCAACGCGCCCGGCGCGCGCGCCACGCCCGCCGCGATCCCCTCGCCCGCCGCGCGCCCGATCTCCGCCGCCGTCTTCCCCTCAAGCGCGCGCAGCCGCGCGACGTAATCGCGCGCAGACTCCCGCGTCGCGCGCCCGAACTCGACGAAGTCGTCGCGCGTGCGCGAAAGTTCCTCGATGAGTCGTTGGCGGTAAAGCATAAAGGGATGGGATCAGGGGTTAGGGGTTGGGGGTTAGGG
>JAIVGV010000355.1 GCA_020201365.1 Acidobacteriota bacterium | reverse complement strand
GTCCCCTGGGAGGGGCGCGACGGCGAGCGCTTCCGCTGGGAAGAAGAATAAATAAGTGCTGAGTACTGAGTGCCGAGTGCTGAGAAAAGCCTTTGCCTTTCACTCAGCACTCGGCACTCAGTACGCAGCACTTGAGTTATGTTTCTCCAACAAGCGACGCCGACGCCCGCGCGCTCGGCGGCGGAGATCGCCGCCGAGCTGCGGCACGATCTGATCGAGGTCGTGCCGCGACTGTTCGAGGGCGCGCTCGTGCTGCTCGCGTTCCTGCTCGCGGCGTGGATCGGTCGCCGACTGATCGCCTACGCCGCGCCGCGCGTGAAGGCGGACACGGGCGTGGTGCTGCTGCTCTCGCGGCTCTACTACTACAGCGTCCTCGTCTTCGGCGCGATCACGGCGCTCGGCACGGCGGGCTTGGACGTGCGCGCGCTCGTCGCGGGGCTGGGGCTGACGGGCTTCGCGCTCGGCTTCGCCTTGAAGGACGTGCTCTCAAACTTCGTCGCGGGCGTGATGCTGCTCGCCTACCGCCCGTTCCGCATCGGCGATCTGATCGAGATGGGCGAGTTCGTCGGGACGATTGAGACCATACGCATCCGCGACACGCTCGTGCGCGCCGGAGACGGGCGGCTCGTCGTCATCCCCAACACGAAGCTCATCACCGAAGTCGTCGTCAACCACTCCGACGCCGCGCGCACCGGGCACTCGCCGACCGGCGCGCCGCACGCGATTGCGACTACCGGGTCGCACGCGCCGGCGGCGGGCGCGACGGTCGCAACTCACGCGAAGACCGCGACGCCGAAGCGCGCGGCGGCGCGCGCCGAGGACGACGGCGACGACGACGGCGGTGCGGCGGGCGCGCCGCCGCCCGCGGTCGCGGATTCCTAAAAATTCTGCGTTTCTAAATTCCTAAAATCCTGCGGGTTGCGCCCGGCGGATCGCGTCCGAGTCGCGTGTGAGCCGCGAACGAACCGTGAGCGCCTGAGTCGCATCTAACTGTCGCGGAAATTTCGGACGCCGGTGCGTGGCGGTTGTTTTTTTGCCGGGGCGCGCGGGCGGCGGCTCAGACAAGCGGTCACCCCCCGTCCCTCCGCCCGTCAAAAAACTGCAACCTCACGCCCCGCCCGTCGTGAAAGTTTTTTGCGAAAAGGTTGCGCCCGTCGTGTGCGCGCGCGACTCGCCTGCTATTAAAAATTTTTCGGACAGAGGTGAACCAGTATGTTTGACAGAAACTCATTCGGCTCGTCGCTGCGCGCTCTGACGGGCGGCGCGGCGCGACGCCTCGCGCTCGCCGCCGCCGTCTCGCTCGCGCTCATCGGGTGCAGCCACGTCGCGGGCACGGCGCAGCAGTTCGCGCCCGGCGGCGCGACCGCGCCCGCGGCGACGGCGAGCGCGCCCGCGTCGGTCGCGCCCGTCACTTCCTACGCCGACGTGGTCGCGCGCGTCGCGCCCGCCGTCGTCACCGTGCGCTCGGAGTTGAGGACGCGCGCGCCGCAGCAGATGCCCTTCGCGGACGATCCTTTCTTCCGCCAGTTCTTCGGCGACCGCGCGCCGCGCGAGGATCAGACGCCGCGCCGCGAGGAGGGCGTCGGCTCCGGCGTCATCGTCTCGGCGGACGGGCTCGTTTTGACGAACTACCACGTCATAGACGGCGCGCAGCAGATCAAGGTCGAGCTGACCGACAAGCGCGTGCTCGAAGCCAGGGTGATCGGCGCGGACAAGCCGAGCGATCTCGCCGTGCTCAAGATCGACGCGACCGGACTCCCCGTCCTGCCGCTCGGCGACTCCGACCGCGTGAGAGTCGGCGACGTGGTGCTCGCCATCGGCAACCCGCTCGACATCGGTCAGACCGTCACCTCCGGCATCGTCTCCGCCAAGGGGCGCACGACGGGCTTAGGCGACGGCAGCTTCGCCGACTTCATCCAGACCGACGCGCCCATTAACCGCGGCAACTCCGGCGGCGCGCTCGTCAACACGAACGGCGAGCTGGTCGGCATCAACTCGCAGATCGTCGGCTCCGAGACGGGCGGCTCAATCGGCATCGGCTTCGCGATCCCTTCGAACATGGCGAAGGGCGTGATGGATCAGTTGTTGAAGTCCGGCACGGTGCGCCGCGGTCAGCTCGGCGTCATCGTCCAGCCCGTCACGTCGGACATCGCGCAGTCGCTCGACCTCAAAGAGGTTCGCGGCGTCATCGTCAGCTCCGTGCAGCCGGGCAGCGCCGCCGACTCCGCCGGGCTCAAGCAGGGCGACGTGATCACGGCTCTGAACGGCACGGCTGTGAACGACAACAACGACCTGCGCAACCGCATCGCCTCCACGCAGCCCGGCACGGACGTGGCGCTCACCGTCCTGCGCGACGGGCGCGAGCAGCAGTTGCGCGCGCGCCTCGGCGAGTACAAGCCGCAGACCGCCGCCAATGATCGCGCCGACGCGGAAGGCGGCGACACGAACGGCGGCGCGAGCCGCGGCAAGCTCGGCGTCGCGGTCGAGCCCGTCACGCCCGACGTGGCGCGGCAGTTGCAGTTGAAGCCGGGCGAGCAGGGCGTCGTCGTCGCGCAGGTTGACCCGGCGGGTCCTGCCGCCGACGCCGGTCTCTCGCAGGGCGACGTGATCGAGCAGGCGAACCGCCAGCCCGTCCGCACGCAGTCTGACCTCGCTTCAGCCGTCCAGCGCGCGGGCACGCGCCCCGTGCTCCTGCTCGTCAACCACCGCGGCACGACCGTCTTCGTCACCGTCCGCCCGCGCGCCTGAAACGCGAGCGCGAACTGACAAACGAAGAGGCGCGGCGACTCAACCAGTCGCCGCGCCTCTTTAGTCTTGAACGATGAAACCGCGGACGGGCTATGCTTCGTCACTCACGTCGAGCTACTACTAGCTCGCACTTCATCGTCCCGCATTCCTACTTCCGCGTCTCTTCCTCACGCCTGCCGCGCGACGATCTGGAAGATGACCCGCAGCTTGTCGCGTATGCGCACCGTGCCGTGGAAGGCGGAGGTCGCGGGGACGCCGAAGTCCTTGCGGCTGATCTCGAACTCGCCGCGCGCGCGCAGCTCCTCGCCCGCCATCGTCACGTCCGCAGGGATCACGACGTGGCGCGTGACGCCGTGAAGGCTCAGATCGCCGCCGACAGCGACGCGAAACTGCCCGCCCGCCGAGTTTTCGACGCGCACGTCCGTGCTCTTGAAAGTGATCTCCGGGTACTTGTCCGGCTGGAGCACGATCTCGCGCAGCTCCTTGTTGATGATCTGCTTCTGCTGCGGGGTGAACACGTCGCGCGTCTCTTCGAGCGAGGCGGAGCGCACGCTCATCGTGAGCGTGGCGGGCGCGACCGCCCCGGGCGTGAGCGTCACCTCGCCCGCGAAGTCGCGCGGTCGCACGAAGTGGTCGTGCCCCTTGAACCAGAGCGCGCCGCCCGCCATCGCGCGCACGAGAAAATCGCTCTTCGACGCGTCAACCACGAAGCGCGCGGCGGGCGCGCCCGAAGCGGCGGGGCTGTTCGACCGCCCCGCGCCGTCGGCAGCCGACGCGGACGCGAGAGGCGCGCGCGCCGCCGCGTCGCGGGTCGTCGGTCGCGGCGGGAGCGTGTTAAAGGAGACGAGGGCGAGCAGCGCGAGTCCGAGTTTGAGCACGGTCTTCTCCTTTCGCGCGAGGTGGTGGAAGCGGGAGGGGGCGAGAGAGTTTTACCGCAGCGCCCTGCGTAAAGCAAAGCCCGCGGGCGGCGCGCTTTGCGTTAATGTTATACTGGGCGCACTCCCGGAACAGGCGCACAGATTTTCGTCGCGCGCGACGTGCGCGACGACGAAGAGGCGCGAGACGCCCGCCGAACGGGCGCGGGCGCTGGCGAGAACGATGGTCGTCGAAGAGCAGACCGCGAGGAAGGGGGACGCCGACGCGCGCGCGTCCCGCAGCGACGCCGTGCCGAAAGACGCGGCGGCGGTCGTCCTCGTGCGCGCGGGCACTGACGCGAGCGACGCGCAAGTCTTCTGGGCGCGCCGCTCGGCTCGGATGGCTTTCCTCGGCGGCTTCTACGCCTTCCCCGGCGGGCAGCGCGACGAGGCGGACGCGGACACGAGAGTTGAGAACTGCGACGACGCGGACTTGCGACCGATGATCTCCTGCGCGGCGCGCGAGCTGTTCGAGGAGTCGGGCGTGCTCGCCGCGCGCGGCGCGGACACGCTCACCGTGGGGCAGCTCGACTCGCTGCTCGACGATCTCACGTCGGGTCGCATGACCTTCGGCGAGCTCTTGTCGCATTACGATCTGCGGCTCGACGCTAATGATTTCACCTTCGTCGGTCGCTGGGTCACGCCGCCTTTCAGCCCGCGCCGCTTCGACACGCTCTTCTTCCTCGTCAAATGTCCGCGCAAGCAGCAGCCGCGCGTGCGCACCGGCGAGTTCGACGAGGGCGGGTGGACGAGCGCGCGGGAAGCACACGAGCGATGGCGGCGCTCCGAAGTCCTCGTCGCGCCGCCCGTGCTCCACGCGATCAAAGTTCTCGCCGAGGGCTCGACCGAGGATCGGGATGCACTCGTCGCGCGCTTCCTCTCCGTCCCGCAGGCGCGCGCACGACAGGTGCGCCGCATCGAGTTCACGCCGAACTTCACCTGCGTCCCGCTGCGCACGCCGACGAAGCCGCCCGCGACGCACACGAACTGCTACCTCGTCGGCGGGCGCGAGTTCGTCGTCATAGACCCCGGCTCGCCCTACGAGGAGGAGCAGGCGGCGCTCGCCGCGTGCGTCGAAGAGATGTTCGCCGAGGGGCGCGCGCTTCGTGAGATCGTCTTGACGCACCACCACCCCGATCACGTCGCGGGCGTCGAGCCGCTGCGCGCGCGCCTCGGCGGACAAGTTAAAGTCGCCGCGCACCGCCTGACGGCTGAGGCGCTCGGCTCGGCAGTCCGCGTGGATCGCTTCATCGCTGAAGGCGACGCGATTGAGTTGGACGGCGAGCCGCCGCTCGCCCTTCGCGCGATGCACACGCCCGGTCACACGCGCGGGCACCTCAGTTTCTATGAGGCGGGTACGCAGACTCTCGTCGTCGGCGACAACATCGTCGGTCTCGGCTCCGTGTTGATTGACCCGCCCGAAGGCGACGTGCGCGACTACCTCACGTCGCTCGAACGCTACCGCTCTCTCTTGCCGAACGTGCGCGTGCTCTACGGCGGGCACGGCGCGGCGATGGCGAACCCGCGCGCGAAGATCGAGGGGTACATCGCGCATAGGCTCGAACGTGAAGCGAACATCTTCCGCGCCGTGCGCGACGGCGCTGCGACGCCGCGCGAGATCGTCGGGCGCGTTTACACGGACGTTCCGCCGAAGATGCACGCGATGGCGGAGCGCGCGGTGACGGCGCACCTTGAGAAGCTGGAGGCGGACGGGCTCGTGCGGCGCGAGGGCGGCGGTCGCTACTCGGCGAAAGACGACGCGGCGTCGAACGACCGTGCTTCGTCGTCGTCCGCGGACGCGCCGGGTTGAAAAGTTTGGCGAGTCGGAAATTTATTTGTCGGCGAATTCGTGCGAACGGTTTGGGAGGGGCGATGAAGAAGGCGAAGACCCTGGGCGAGTTGAAGCGGCAGAACTACCGCGCGCGTTCGGTGAAGGACGAGCTGCGCGCGAACCTCATCGAGAAGCTGCGCGGCGGCGGGCGCATCTTTCCGGGCATCGTCGGCTACGACGAGACGGTCGTCCCGCAGATCGTCAACGCCATTCTGGCGCGCCACAACCTGATCCTTCTGGGCTTACGCGGTCAGGCGAAGAGCCGCATCATACGCCAGCTCACGAACCTGCTCGACGAGGAGATTCCCGCCGTCGAAGGCTCGGAGGTCAACGACGACCCGTTCAAGCCGATCAGCGCCTACGGTCGGCAGTTAGTCGAAGAGCAGGGCGACGAGACGCCGATCGCGTGGGTGGGGCGCGACGCGCGCTTCGTCGAGAAACTCGCCACGCCGGACGTGACCATCGCCGACATCATCGGCGACGTCGATCCGATCAAAGCCGCGAAGGGCGGGCACCTGCTGAGCGACGAGCTGACCATCCACTACGGGCTGCTCCCGCGCGCCAACCGCGGCATCTTCGCCATCAACGAGCTGCCCGATCTCGCCGGGAAGATTCAGGTCGGGCTCTTCAACATCATGCAGGAGGGCGACGTGCAGATCAAAGGCTACCCCGTGCGCCTGGCGCTCGACGTGATGCTCGTCTTCTCCGCCAACCCGGAAGACTACACGGCGCGCGGCAAGATCATCACGCCCCTCAAGGATCGCATCGGCGCGGAGGTGACGACGCACTACCCCGCGGAGATCGGGCTCGGCGTCGAGATCACGCGGCAGGAGGCTTGGGTCGAGCGCGAAGGCGTGGAGGGTCGCCTGCGCGTGCCGGAATTTATCGGCGAGATCGTCGAGCAGATCGCGTTCGAGGCGCGCGACGATCAGAGAATTGACAAGCGCTCCGGCGTCTCGCAGCGTCTGCCGATCACCGTTATGGAGTCGCTCGTCTCAAACGCCGAAAGGCGCGCGCTCTCGACGGGCGAGTACGAGATCGTCCCGCGCATCTCGGACATCTACGCCGCCGTCCCTTCGATGACGGGCAAGATGGAGCTGGAATACGAGGGCGAGCAGGTGGGCGCCGCGAAGATCGCGAAGGATTTGATCAAGCGCGCCGCCGGGGAAATCTTCGAGGGCTACTTCGTCGGCATAGACTTCTCAGCCGCCGTGCGCTGGTTCGACGCGGGGAACACCCTGCGGCTCGCCGACACCGCGCCCGCCGAGGAATGTGTTCGCCTGCTCGAAGCCGTGCCCGACATGGTCGAACTCGTCTCGATCCCCTTCGAGTTCACGCGCGCCGACGACGCGCAGCTCGTCGCGGCTTGCGAGTTCGCCCTCGAAGGTCTCTACGCCCAGAACAAGATCAGCCGCAACGAGGAAGGCGGCTACACGGCGGCGACGAAGGCGAAGAAGGATCGGCGCGGGATGATCTACGACGATCTGACCGAGACGGGGCGGTACAGCTAAGAGCCGTGGCAAGTGACGAGTGACAGGTGACAAGCAACACCGCTTGCTCTTACTTGTCGCTCGTCACCTGTCACTCGTCACTTTCTTATGAAGTTCATACGCTATTCAAAGTTCAGAGGCTTCGACGTGGGCGGCGTCAACCTCGGCGATCTGATGGACGCCTTGCAGGACTCGCTGTTGCAGTCGGGCTACGACGACGATTACTACTGGACGCGGCAGCGCAAGAGTCAGGACACTTCGCTCGACGCGCTCCGGCAGGCGTTGCTGCAGGCGCTGATGGAGATGGGCGAACTCTCCGAGCGCGACGTGGAGCAGATGCTCGCTGAGAACGAGGGTCAGTTCAAGGGCTCGCAGCTCGAAGAGCTGCTGAACCGGCTGATCGAGCGGCTGGTCGAAGAGGGCTACTTGAATCTGCGCGAGGAGCCGCCGCCGCAGCAGCAGCGCAGGCAGCAGCGCGGGGGCGGGCGCGGGAAGATCGAGGAGGAGCTGCCGCGCAACGTGAAGTTCGAGGTGACGGAGAAGGGGCTGGATTTCTTAGGCTACAAGACTCTGAGAAACTTGCTCGGCAGCCTCGGCAAGTCTTCCGTCGGGCGTCACGACACGCCGCACCTTTCGACCGGAGTCGAGGCGGCGCAGGCGGCGAAGCCTTACGAGTTCGGCGACACGATCAACCTGGACGTGAACACGACGCTCATGTCGGCGATCAAGCGCGAGGGATTAACCGTCCCGTTGAACCTCGAATACGGCGACCTGCACGTTCACCAGCAGGACTACCAGTCTTCGTGCGCGACCGTCG
>JAIVGV010000243.1 GCA_020201365.1 Acidobacteriota bacterium | reverse complement strand
GCCCTACGACAGCCTCAGCTTCGCGCCGACGTTCCTCACGCTCACCGGACAACTGCCGCGCCCCGGCGACACGACCGGCGCCAGCTTCGCGCACCAGACGAGCCCCTACCCCGGTCGCGTCATCACCGAGCTGTTCACAACGTCGCCTCCGCGCGCGCCTATCACACCATCCCCCTCCGGCGATAGAATCGGCACGGAGGTTAAGCATTGATCTCGGTTGACGAGGAGCTGAACGGTCGCCCCGCGGAAGGCGACGCGGGCGTCGTCGTGCCCGACGACGCCGAAGCCGCCGCGCCCTCCGCAGAAGAAGAGTCGCGCGGCGGCGGCGCGGGTCGCAAAGTCTTCTGGGGGCAGGCAATCGCCTTCCTGCTCGGCGTCGCGCTGCTCGTGTACGTCTTGCGCCGCGTCGGCATCCAGCCCGTCTTCGACGCGCTCGCGCAGATCGGCTTCGGGCTCTTCCTCCTCTTCTTCATCAGCGGGCTGCGCCACTTCATCCGCGCCGCCGCGATGCGCACGGCGGTCGCCCCCGAACACCGCCGCTTCAACCTCTGGCAGGCGTTCTCCGCCCGACTCGGCGGCGAGGCGATCTCCTTCCTCACCTTCACGGGACCCATCCTCGGCGAAGCGACGAAAGCGGCGCTGCTCAAAAAGCGCGTGCCGTTGATCGCGGGCGCGCAGGCGCTCGTCGTTGACAACCTGCTCTACAACGTCTCGGTCGCGCTCTTCATCCTGAGCGGCGCGGTCGTCATGCTCCTCTCCTACGATCTGCCGCCGTCCGCGCACTACGCGCTGCTCCTCATCGCCGCCTCCTCATCCTTCGTCCTCCTGCTCGTCGGCTACGCGCTCTCGCGCCGCGTGAAGCCCGTCTCGTGGCTGCTCGACAAGATGAAGGATCGCAGGCTCGAGCCAAAATTCTTACGCAAGCGCGACGAGCACATCCACCGCGTCGAGTCCTACGTCTATCAGTTTTACCAACACCGCCGCGGCGCGTTCTTCCTGATCGTCCTGCTCGACTTGGTCTCGCACGCTTCGAGCGTCTGGGAGGTTTACGTCACGCTCTCGATGCTCGGCTTCCGCCCGCGCGCGAGCGCGCCCTACATCATCGAGTCGCTGACGAAGGTCATCAACTTCGTCTTCGGCTTCGTGCCCGCGACCATCGGCGTCTATGAGGGCGGCACGGGCGTCATCCTCCACGCGCTCGGCTACGCCGCCGCGACCGGCGTCACGCTCGGTCTCGTGCGCAAGGCGGGGATGATCTTCTGGACCGGCATCGGACTGATGGTGCTTTCGGCGCGCACGCTCCCCTCCGCGACGCGCCGCCTCGTTGATCGCCACCCGCGTTTGAGGAAAGCCATGGACAACCTAGTGCTCTCGAACATCTCGCACCGCCCGGCGCGCACCCTCGTCACGATCTTGGGCGTCGGCGTCGGCGTCCTGCTCGTCGTCTTCACGGTCGGACTCGCGCACGGCGTCTTGCGCGAGCGCGGTCGGCGCGAGGCGAGCGTCGGCGCCGAGATCATGCTGCGCGCTTCGGGGACGATCGGTCTCACCGGTCAGCAGCCCTTCAGGCTGCCTGCCGCGCACGCGCAAGAGATCGCGCGCGTCGCGGGCGTGCGCGCAGCCGTCCCCGTCGGGCAGGTCACGGACAAGACCGACAGCGGTTTCGGCAACCGCATCATTGACGGCGTGAACTTCGACGAGTACGCGAAACTGGCGGGGCTCCACGTCGTGGCGGGGCGCGCCATCGCTTCGGGCGACGAGGCGATGGTTGACTCGACTTGGATCGAGCAGAACAAGGCGAAGAAAAATTCGGGACTCGGCGGCACGTTGACGATGTTCGACCGGCCGTTCCGCATCGTCGGCGTTTACGAGCCGCCCGGCGGCGGGCGCGTCAAGATCCCGCTCACGACGATGCAGGATCAGGTCGGCTCGCCCGACCGCGTCTCCTCGATCCTCGTCGCCTGCACGAACCCCGCCGAGGCTGACGCGGTCGCCGGGCGCATCCACGATCAGTTCCCCGAAGATCAGATCATCTTCACGCGCGATCTGCCGGAGCTCTACGCGGCGGGCGTGCCCGCCTTGAACGTCTTCATCAGCGTCGTCGTCGCCATCGCCGCCGCGATCAGCGTCCTCGTCATCCTCCTCGCCATGTACACGACCG
>JAIVGV010000075.1 GCA_020201365.1 Acidobacteriota bacterium | reverse complement strand
AGGTTGTCCTTGGCGACGATGTACGCGCCGCCGCCCGAAGGGTAGGCGAAGATCGTCTGCCGGTAGCTGATGGCGACGATGACGAGCAGCGCGCCGATGGCGAGCGAGACCGGGATGACGTAGCGGAACGCCGCCGCGCCGCCGCCGCGCGACTGCGACCACACGACCGCCGCCGCGAGCACGAGCAGTATCTCCTGCGTCGCGTAGGCGGTCGAGGAGAGCGCGTCCGAAGAGAAGACGGCGAGCGCGGTCTTCTTCGCGAGCCGCTCGTGCGCCATCTGCTCGGTGCGTTTGGGGCTTCCGACCAAGAGTCGCTTGAATGCAGTCGCCATGTCTCTGAGCTCTTCCTTCCCGCGTTAGCCCTTCCCGCTGCGCGGCGCCGCGTCCCGGCTCGCGTTCTTGGCGTCCCTGTCCACGCAGTCGAAGCAGTGCGCGCCGAAGGCGAGCAGCGGGAGCGCGAGCAGCAACGTCACAACTCCGATCCCGCCGAGCAGCGCCGTCACCCGGTTGTTCCCGCCTAGCCAAGAGATCGCGCACAGCGCCGCGCCGACGAAGATCGCGGCGACGCCCGCGAGCCCGCTCGCGGCTCCGATTGATGATCTGGGGTTGTGAGTCCGCCTGCCGTAGTCGCCGGGGCGGAGGTGGAGACTTGGTGTTTTGTTAGCCTGCGGAGAGCGTTCGACCGAGCCCATCTCTCTTCTTCCAGTCTGCCGCAGACGCAAAGAGGCGCGGGAGCACTAAGACTCCCGCGCCTCTGCTAAAAACTTCGGGTCGCGGCGGTGCTCTTCTTCGTCAAGCCTGCGAGGTTAGCTGACGGGCTCGGACCGAAGAAGTGTCCTACGCGAGTGTGCGCGCTCTCAAAGCGCGCGCCTCCGCGATGCGCCCCGTGCCGCGCCTTACCAGCGCGCGGCATGTGGTTCCCCCGCGCCGCTCCTCTCGCGTCCTCAGGCGACGGACGCCGTGAGCGGCTTCGGCAAACAAGTTGTCAACGAACGCGATGTTACTCCCGAACCGAACTCAAATCAATCTCGCTTCATCCTCCGACGTGGATGACGGGTCGCTTGTCGGGATTGTCTTCCGCCTGCCGTAAGACTTCGTGCGTGACGGGTGCGGTGTCGCCCTCGCCGAAGGCGATGTAGCGGAAGAGGTACGCGAGCGGGTTGCCTTCCGTCCAGCCGAAGTAGGCGTGCGGAATCTTGCCCGTCATGTCGCGCAGGTGCAGCAGGAACGCGGCGATGGCGTTCGGGACGGCGGGGCTCTCGGTTCTGAGAACTCTATAGCCGCCGACTTCTACGCCCTGAACTTTGAGCACGCCGGAGAACTCCGAGGCGTCCTTCGGCTTGACCTCGAAGAAGAGTACGGGGTCGCGCGTCGGGATGTGGTTATCCTCGCGCTTCTCGCGCTCCTTCTCCTCGTACTCCGCCACGTCGCCCGCGTCGCAGCGGTTGGCGACGAGCCTGATCTCCTCGCGCCCGTGGCGGCTCGCCTCCTCGATGAAGCGCTGCGCCGTCTCGTCGAGCTCCACGCGCTCGACCCGCAGCTCGGTCGTCCGCCAGACGCGCGAGAGCAGCGACGTGAGAATGATCGCGCCGATGAAGAACGAAGCGATCTTGATGCCTTCCGGTCGCTCGAAGACGTTGACGACCGTCGTGTAGGCGAAGACGAGCGCGATGACGGCGAAGGCGACCGTCGTCCCCTTCTTACCCGCGCGCCACGTCGAGAGCGTCACCGCCACCGCCGCCGAACTCATCAAGACCAAGACGCCCGTCGCGTACGCGCCGCCCTGCGCCTCGACGTCCGCCTTGAAGATGAGCGTGACGGCGAAGGCGACGATCGTATAGACGAAGACGAGCGGGCGGGTCGCGCGCGCCCAGTTCGGAGCCATGCCGTAGCGCGGAAGATACCGCGGCACGATGTTCAAGAGCCCCGCCATCGCCGACGCCCCGGCGAACCAGAGGATCGCGATCGTGCTGATGTCGTAGATCGTGCCGAAGCCGTTGCCGAAGAACTGGTAGGCGAGGAAGGCGAGCGCGCGCCCGTTCGCCGTCGCGTTCTGCACGCCCGCGCCCTCGCCGACGGGAATCTGAAACTTCGCCGGCGGGATCAGCGTCGCCGTCACGAGGCTGCTCGTGATGAGGAAGACGCTCATGATGAGCGCGGCGGTCAGGAGCAGGTGGCGCCGCATCCGCGGCGCGCGCCACCTGCTCCTGACCGCCGCGCTCATCATGAGCGTGTTGCCGTTGACGCGCGGCGCGCCGTACATCGCGTGAAGCCAGCGCGGCAGCGCGTCCGGGTGGCGGAAGAAAAGCTCGTAGAGGCCGTAGCCGACGACGACGAAGTTGAGCGAGAGGTACGTGCCGACGAGCACGACGGCGAGACCGATGGCTTCTTTGAACCCTTTGAGGAAGACCGCGCCCAGGAGCGCGACGAGCGCCAGCGTGACGAAGATGTGGTGCTGCATCCAGTGGGGCGCGTAAGGGTTCTGGACGACGTGCGCGGTGGCGTCCGCCGCCGAGAGCGTGATCGTGATGATGAAGTCGGTGGCGACGAAGCCCAGGAGGGCGAGGACGAAGAGCTTGCCCTTCCAGCGCGAGAGCAACTGTTCGAGCATCGAGATCGAGCCCTCGCCGTTCGGGCTCTCGGCGGCGACGCGGCTGTAGATGGGAAAAGCGCCGAGCAGTGTTAAGAGCACGAGGATGAGCGTCGCGACCGGAGAGAGCGCGCCCGCGGCGATGAAGGCGATGCCGGGCTGGTAGCCGAGCGTGGAGAAGTAGTCAACGCCCGTCAGGCACATCACCTTCCACCAGGGGTGCGCGTGCTGGTGGTGCGACTCGCGCTCCTGCAAGCCTTCCGGCGTCTGCGTCTCGTGCAGCCCTTTGAGCAGCCAGCGCTTGAAGGGACTCAGACGTTTCGGCGGCGCGGCGACTGTCCTATCCATGAGCGACTCCCGAAAGCGGCGCGCGACACGGCGCGACGACGCGAGATCAGAAGAGCTTTGCAAAGACGAACGACCGGAACTCCGCGACCAAGAATAACGCGGCTTCGCCATCACAAACGAGCGCGCGGCGTGACGGCGCGACGGGTTCTCGCCCTTCGCCGCGTACCCACACGGTACACGCGGGCGCGCCCGCCGGGTTGTTTTCGTTGCAGATAAGCGTGCTCAATATAACACTTCTCGCCAAAGGTCAAAGCCCGTGTCAGACAAAGTCGTGAGTCGTGAGTCTGAAGTCGCGGGTCAACTCGATTGTTCGACTCCGGACTCCAGACTCACGACTTTTCGGCACTTGTCACTCCTCGCAAGCTCTGCTAAATTTTGGAATCTCAAAGCCTTTGGCACTGTCTCGAAGGTTGAAGTCGTAGCAAAAGTAAGGATCGCCGAGACAGCTTCCCGTCGCACTCAATCGGCGAGTCAAACGTCACAAGCCACCCGCGTCTCGTCGGCGTGAAGACGCGCAACCGCACCCGTTAAGATTTCGATGAAGACGCGCACGCCCAGCGAAGGCGAGACGAACGAGCGCGCAGGCGCGGACGACGGCGTCGCGCGCTTCGACGACGCGCGCCGGCGCACGCGCTTGCGCCCCGCCGCGAACGATCCCGCGCTCGCCGCCGAGCTCGAGACCGCGCGCGAGCTGCTCGACTGCGGTCGCGCCTCGGAAGCCGAGACGCGGCTGCGTCAGATCGTCCGCGCCGCGCGCTACGACGACGTGCTGCTGGCGCGCTCGCGCTGCCTGCTCGCCGCCTCCCTGGAGATGCAGGGTCACCACCGCGACGCGCTCAACGCCGTGCTCGTCTACGAGTCGCCGCAGGTCTGCGCCTCGCTCGACGCGGAGACCGCGGCGCTCGTCCGCGTCCAGCTCGGTCTCGCCTACAACTACACGGGCGACCACCCGAAAGCCATCGCGCTCTTAAACTCCGCGCTGCGCGAAGCCGAGTCGTCGAATTCGAGCGCGCAGCTCGGCGCGCTCTACGCGGCGCTGGCGCGCGTCTACCGACACATCAGCGAGTACCCCATCGCGCGCGGTCACTCCGAGCACGCGCTCGAACACTTCCGCAACACGGGCGACTGGCGCGGCATGGCTGAAGCCTACTCCGGCATCGCGCTCGCCGAAGTTTACGAGGGGCGCTACGAGCCCGCCTTGGAGAACAACGCGCAGGCTTTGAAGCTCGTCGGCGACCGACCCGCCGCCTACCTGCTCGGAAAAATCTACGCCAACATGGCGGGCGCGTGCTGGTTCCTGAAGCGCCCGCACGAGGGCATCGCCTACCTCGAGAAGGCGATTGACTACTACGAGCGCACCGATCACAAGACGAACGCCGCGCTCGGCTACAACAACCTCGGCATCAACCTGCTGCTCGTCGGCGACTGGGCGCGCGCCCAGTCGGTCTTGGATCGCGCGCTCGCGCTCGCCACCGAGGTTGACGAGTCCGGCGCGCAAGTCCCGATGATCCTCGACTCGCTCGGACAGCTCCAGCTCCTGCGCGGCAACCTCGCGGACGCGCGCCGCAACCTGACGCGGGCGGTCGAGCTCGCCACGCGCCACGGCAACAAGTGGTACGCCGGACAGGCGCTGCGCACGCGCGGACGCTGCCTGCTCGCGCTCGGCGAAACGGACGCCGCGCTCGCCGACGCGGGCGAGGCTCTCGCGCTCGCCGAGCGGATCGGCGACCGCCAAGCGGTCTGCGACTCGCGCCTGCTGCTCGCCAAGTCCCAACTGCGGCGCGGCGACGCGGCGGAGGCGGAAGCCGAGCTGCAGAAAGTCGCCGAGCAGACGAACGACTCGGAAGCCGACCTCGCCGTCGCGGGCGAGGCGCAGCGGCTGCACGGTCAGGTCGCGCTCGCGCAGCACGACAGCGCGCTCGCCGTCCACCACTTCGGACGCAGCGTCTCGATCTTCTCCATCCTCGGCGACCGCTACCGCACCGCGCTCGCCCACTACGGGCTCGGCGAGGCGTACAGACGCGTCCAGCCGGAGCGCTCCGCCGAACACTTCTCGCGCGCGCTGCACGCCTTCCGCGAACTCGGAGCCGCGCCCGACGTGGAGCGCGCCGAGCGCGCGCTCGCCGCGCTCGAGATCAAGCCGACGCAAGCCGAGCGGCAGGAGGCGACGGCGCTCGCGCAGCTCCTGACGCTGCGACTCGCCGAGGCGACAGCCTCGCGCGAGCTGCTCCTGCGCGAGCTGGCGGCGGTCGTCCATCAGGAGACGGACGCGCGCCGCGTCGTCGTCGCCGAGCTGGAAGAAGACGGCACGACGAAAGTCACCGCCGCGCACGGCGACGCGGAGGCGGACGCCAATGCCGCGCTCGCCGCCGCGCTGTGCGCCGCCAAGACCGAGCGCGAGCGCGAGCAGGCCGCCGACGACGACGACGGCGTCGCCGTCATGCTCCACCCGACGAACGCGCCGCCCGCAGTCCTCTACGTCGAGCCGCGCGCGGCGGCGACGCTGCACGGCGGCGTCCCGCTCGACTCGCTGTTGCGCGTCGCGGAACTCGGCATGAACGTCTGCGCGCTTCGCGCGCGCGTCAATTCGGGGCGCGGCGCGGAGGTGTCGAGCGATCTCGCGGGCACGTCGCTCATGCCCGGCTTCATCCATTCGAGCCCGGCGATGACGAGCCTCGTCGAAGAGGTGCACAAGATTCGCTCTTCGGACGTGACGGTGCTGATCACGGGCGAGTCGGGCACGGGCAAGGAACTCGTCGCGCGCGCGATCCACTCGTTGTCGTCGCGCCGCGCCAAGATTTTCGTCCCGTTCAACTGCACCGCCGTCCCGAAAGAGTTGTCGGACGCATACCTCTTCGGCTACCGGCGCGGGTCGTTCACCGGCGCGACGCAGGACTCGCCCGGCGTCATCCGCACCGCCGCGGGCGGCACGATATTTCTGGATGAAGTCGGAGACCTCCCGCTCGACGTGCAGCCGAAACTTTTGCGCTTCCTCCAAGAAGGCGAGATACAGCCGCTCGGCGAGCAGCGACCCGTCAAGGTTGACGTGAGGGTGATCGCCGCGACGAACACCGACCTCGAAAAGATGGTGGCGGACGGCCGCTTCCGCGAGGACTTGTACTACCGCCTCAACGTGATCCGCCTGCGCGTGCCCCCCTTGCGCGAGCGACGCTCGGAGATTCCGGCGATCGTCAACTACTACGTCAACCACTACTCCGCGAAGTTCGGGCGGCGCGACGTGCAGATCACGCCGCAGGCGGTTGACCTGCTGATGGTCTGCGACTGGCCCGGCAACGTCCGCCAGCTCTGCAACGAGATACAGCGCGTCGTCGCGCGCGCCGAGGACGGCGTGACGATCTCGCCCGACAGCCTCTCGCCCGAACTCCAGCGCATCGCCGCGAGCGTCACCGCGCCGGGCGCGTCGGGCGCCTACCCGAACGTCACGCCGTTCGCGTCCACGCCGCTCGGCGCGCCCCTGCAGGGCGGCACGCTCGCCGAGGCGACCGCCGAACTGGAGCGCCGCATGATCTCCGAGGCGCTGCGCAAGCACTCCGGCAACATCTCGCGCGCCGCGCGCGAGCTCGGGCTCACGCGCCGCGGTCTCTACCTCAAGCTCGAACGCCACTCCCTCAAGATCGCCAGCGCGTGATCGCTTCGGCGGTTCATTCGACCGTCCGCGCGCCGTCGTTGATCTTCAACACGGGAGGGGCAGGAAGTATGTTTCACCGCAGAGGCGCAGAGATCACGCGGAGCTTGCGCGGAGAAAACTTTTCTTCTCCGCGCTCCCTCCGCGTGATCTCTGCGCCTCTGCGGTGAACGTCCCTCGCCTTAGATTCAAGGTTAGACAGAGCGACCACCGTCGAACAGACGCAAGGAGCAACCATGCGACGCGCGCAGTTCATTCTCTGCCTCCTCTGTATTCTCTTCCCCTGCGCCGCCGCGCAAAGGACTCCGAAGAATATGCCGACACGGAACAGCCGCAGCGTCATCGCCGTCAGCACGCTCTTCGACGGGCGCGGCAACGTGCTCCGCGACACGCGCGTCGTCGTCGAAGGGACGAAGATCGTCGCGGTCGATCCGAAGGCTTCGCCCGTCACGTACGATCTGCGCGGGCTCACAGTGATGCCCGGGTGGATCGACGCGCACGTCCACATCACCTGGAGTTTCGGCGAGGACGGCAAGAACGCGGGCGCGGGCGAGACCACACAGTTCGCCGCCTACCAAGCCGCCTCGAACGCCTGGGCGACGCTGATGGCGGGATTCACGACCGTGCAGAGCGTCGGCTCGCCGACGGACGTGCCGCTGCGCGAAGAGATCGCGCGCGGCGCGCTCGCGGGCCCGCGCCTGCTGACGGCGGTCGAGCCGCTCGTCGGTCAGGGCGAGCGCACGGGCACGCCGGAAGAGATTCGCGCGTTCATCCGCAAACAGAAAGCAGCGGGCGCGGACTTGATCAAAATCTTCGCCTCGCAGTCCATACGGCAGGGCGGAGGCATGACTCTCTCGCAGGAGCAGCTCAACGCCGCCTGCGACGAGGCGAACAAGCTGGGCTTACGCACGCTCGTGCACGCCTACAAGAACGCCGTGCGCGCCGCCGCGCTCGCGGGCTGCACCGAGGTCGAGCACGGCACGATGGCGACCGACGACGATCTACGGCTTCTGGCGGAGCGCGGCACGTACCTCGATCCGCAAGCCGGTCTCGTCATCGAAAACTACCTCGCCAACAAGGAGCGCTACCTCGGCACGCCCGGCTACACCGAAGAGGGCTTCGCCGCGATGCAGCGCGTCCTCTCCTTGAACCACGATCTCGTCCGCCGCGCCGCGCGCACGCCCGGGCTCAAAGTCGTCTTCGGCACGGACGCCGTCGCCGGGGCGCACGGTCGCAACGCCGAGGAGTTCATCGATCGCGTGAGGGACGCGGGCGTTGACCCGATGGCGGCGATGATCTCCGCGCAGTCGCTCGCGGCGGAAGCCATGCGCATGACTGACCGCCTCGGCACCATCGCCCCCGGCTACGAAGCCGACGTCATCGCGCTCGACGGCGATCCGCGGAAAGACATCACGGCGGTGCGCCGCGTCGCCTTCGTCATGAAAGGCGGCGCCGTCTATAAGAACGTCCCGCGCGGCGCGATCCCCTCTCACGCCGGCGTCCAGCCGTGAGCGGATCGCGGATCACTCGTACAGCGGATTACTCAGACATCGGAATAGCGCAGCCTCATGCCCTCGCCCCGACGGGGCGGCGTAAATTAGCTGGTGGCGGCGCTGGCAGCATCAACGGAGCGCGCGCCTGATGAGCGACGCCGCACGGCGCGGGCTGCTGTTCTTCAACAAGACTTCAGGCGTCTTGTGCCAGGCGGCGAACTCTCGGAGGGCGCGCGCGACTGCGTTGAAGACCTCATCATCCAGCGTCACGCCCGGCTCGAAGTGCAAGGACTTAACTTCGAGGACGCCGTCCTTGCGGTGCGCCTTCGCGTCGAGGCGTCCGACGAGTCTGTCTCTGTGGAGGACGGGGAGTGTGAAGTAGCCGTAGATGCGTTTCGGCGCGGGCGTGTAGCATTCGAGCCGGTAGTCGAAGCCGAACAGCTCGCGCGCGCGGGCGCGATCCCAGACGAGCGGGTCGAAGGGCGAGAGCAGCGTCGTCAGCTCCGGCTTCAGCTTTCCGGCTTGCGCGAGTTCCGTGAGCTTGCTGTTCGAAGGGTGGACGTAAGCCTCTTCCGCCAAGCCTTCGATTGCGACGCGGAGCAGGTCGCCCTCCTCCGCGAGCGTCTCGACGAGTGAGCGCATCACGTTTTTGTCGGTGCGGAAGTAGTCGCCCACCCAGCGCGCCTTCGCGACGCCGAGCGCGCGCACAGCCTTGAGCGCGAGCGCGCGATCCGTCTCCTCTCTGGGCGGGAGCCGCGCGTCGTCCCACGCGGGCAAGACTCGCTCGCGTAGATCGTATATGCGTTGAAAGTTGTGGCGGCGCGCGATCATCAGCTCGCCCGCGGTGAAGAGCGTCTCCAACGCGCGCTTCTCCGGCTTCCACTCCCACCAGCCGCCCGCCTTCCCGTCCGTGCGCTTGAAGTCGGCGGAGCGCGCGGCTCCGTTCTCGCGCACGTGCGTGAGCACGCGCTCGACCTCTTGGCGGTGCTTCGCGATCCACTCGTGCGAATACTTCCAGCCCAACGCGCCGGGATCAATCATGCGTCGGCGGTAGAGCGGGTAGTCTTCCGTGGGGAGGAAGCAGGCTTCGTGCGACCAGTATTCAAAAATCCTGCCCTCTGCCAACAGCTCGTCCAGCCAGCGCGGCTCGTAATCGCCGAGGCGACTCCACAGCACGAGGTACGGGCTGCGCGCGACGACGTGAATCGTGTCTATCTGGAGCGCGCCCATCCGCCTGATGGCTTGCAGCACGTCGCTCTTCCGCGCGGCGCGTGCGGGGCGACGATCCAACCCCTGCGCGGCGAGCATGACGGCGCGCGCCTGAGACTGACTAAGTTCTCTCGTCATCGTCGAGCCCATGATCGCTCATGTCGGTAGCGTGTTACGAGGATTCGGTGGCGTGTTACCGCAATTCGGTGGCGCGTTACAAGACTCCGGTAGGGTACTACCTGACCCCTGTAACGCGATACAGAGCCTGATGAGTTAGTTTATGAGCTTTACGGGTTGACGCCCGAAGAGCGAGTCTTCGTCGAAGGCGCGTCGGCTGAGCCATGACCGCATTGGCGCGGCGGACTCCCCGCTACTTGCGTCCCTTGAACAGGTCGGCTGCCCCGACGGTCGTCCCGACGAAGACCCCGGCGCGCGGCGCGTCCGGGTTGAGACCGAACCTCATGCCGCCGTCGAGCCGGAACCGCCTGTTCACCCGATAGACCAGCGCGCCGAGCGCGAAGAGCAGGGCGCGCACGCTATGATCCACGCGCCCGCTGCCGAGCCCCTTCTCCGCGCTCGCCGCGGGCAGCTTGGCGAAGTAGGCGAAGGCGAGAGCGGGGTGCTTGTCAGCCCCTTTGATCGCGACCGCCTGGAAGCCTACGCGCACGTCGCCCACACCCGTATCGCGCGCGCCCGACCGCGGCGTCTGCGACTTTACGGGCTGGAAGTCGAAGTCCAGCAGCAGGCGGCTGCTCGCGGCGAAGCGCAGCCTGAGCGGCGTGGCCTGCTGCGTGCTGAAGTCCCTCGACCGGAAGAAGGCGTCGTAGCCGTATTCGACCTGAAGGACGCCGGCCTTCTGCACCTCGGCGGGCGTCGAGACGAGCGGCCGGGAGGGCTGGATGAACGGCGGCGGCTGCGGCGTGGGCTGCTGCGCGAGCGCCGCGGGCGTCAGAGCCAGACCGACGAAGACAAGCAGCAAGGGCGTGAGACTTTTTACAACGCCGACTGCACGCGGCGACAAACCGGAACGCGCTTCCATGCGGATCACTCCCTCCGTCAAAGGGCTTAGAGTAAAGGGGGTGTCAGGCGAAAGGGGTGGCGAATCATAGGCGTTCCCCGGCGGCTGGTCGGTACGAAAAGAGACTCTAGGTCACGCTCCCTCTAGGTGCGCCAGCCCATTCGGTCGCACTCCGAGCCCGGCTTTAAGTTGGTTACCAGCTATACGGTGTTTAGCCCGTAAACATATCCCTCTTTTTTGCTCAAAGTCATGCAATCCCTTCAAAACCTGAGAAAGACTCTTCCGGGTCGCGGAAGTGTTTAGGCGGTATCCAATTTCGCGGCTTCGAGAGGCGAGGTGTCGGCTACGGGCGCGGCGTGTGAAGTCGCATTATTTCTTCACTTAGTCGTCGTCACGAAATTGTCGCGGCGTGGCACGAAGGTTGTCATAAGGGGAGGCAGGTCGTTGACAGGCGTGGAGATTAAGAGGGACGCGACCAAGACTCTTGACCCGGACGACGGCGTTCCCGACGCGCACAGGCGTTCAAGCCTGTCAACGACAAAAACCACCAACCTGATTAAAGAAGGAAGCCCGCAGCCGAGAAGGCCCCCGACGGCGCAAACGGCGAAGGCAAAGAAGGGAAAAAGAAATGTTGCGCCGAACCACAGCCCTCATCAACGCCGCCAGCCTCCTGCTGGTCTCCCTCGTCCCCCTCATCAGCCCCGCGAGCGCGCAGGCGAAGTCAGCGCAGCGCCCCTCGGCGGCGGTCAAGACTCATAAGCCCTCGAAGATTTCCCCAGACCTCGAAAGCGCCGCGGCGAGCCAGTCCGCGAGCGCTACGGTGCGCGTCGTCATCCAGACCAAGGGTCAGCCGACGCAGGCGCACGACAACGCCATCGCCGACGCGGGCGGCGTCAAGCTCAACGGCTTCGACGCGCTCAACACCGTCGTCGCGCGCGTCCCCGCCTCGTCGCTCAAGGCTCTCGCCGCGCGCTCGGATGTCGAGTACGTCGCCTTGGATCGCCCCGTCAAGTCGAACGCCGTCTCGGTGGCGGACGTTGTGGGCGCGTCGCAGGTGCAGGCTGGCACGGCTGGCACGCAGAAGCTGACGGGCAAGGGCGTGACCATCGCCGTCATTGACTCAGGCGTTGACGCGAGCCACCCGGAGTTCGCGCGCAACGGCAAGTCGCGCGTCACGCTGAGCGTTGATTTCACGAACTCGCAGCGCGCGGGCGACGCCTACGGTCACGGCACGGGCGTGGCGAGCGTCGCGGCGGGCGCGGGCGGCGTCGCCCCGGACGCCAACATCATCAGCTTGCGCGCGCTCGACGAGACGGGCTCGGGAAGCCTTAGCAACGTGCTGAGCGCGGTGAACTGGGCGATTGCCAACCGCGACCGCTACGGCATCCGCGTCCTCAACATGAGCCTCGGCACGCCGGTCGTCGAGTCGTTCCGCCAAGACCCGCTCTGCCGCGCGGTCGCGAAGGCGGTCACGTCCGGCATCGTCGTCGTCGCCAGTGCGGGCAACCGCGGTCGCACCGAAGAAGTGATTGGGACGGACGCGCAAGGGAACCCCGTCCACCGGCTCGTTTACGGCAGCATCAACAGCCCCGGCAACTCTCCTTACGTCATCACGGTCGGCGCGACCGACTCGCACGACACCGTCAAGCGCTCGGACGACACCGTCGCCGACTGGTCTTCCAAGGGTCCGACGCAGATCGATCACGTCGCGAAGCCCGACCTCGTCGCGCCGGGTCGCCACGTCATCGCCGGTCTCTCGCTCGACCCGCAGGGCACGCTGCGCACGCAGTACCCCGACAAGCTTCAGTCGAACCCTGCTTACTACCAGTTTTCGGGAACGTCGTTCGCCGCGCCGGTCGTCTCCGGCATCGTCGCGCAGATGATCGAGGCGAACAAGTCTCTGACGCCCCTGCTCGTCAAGGCGACGCTGCTCCGCACGGCGCAGCAGCTTCCGGGTCAGACGTTCGCGACCAAGGCGCAGAACGTGCTCTCGCAGGGCGCGGGGCTTGCGAACGCCGTCGGCGCGGCGCGCATGGCGACGAACATCGTCTCGAACGCCGACAAGCTGAAAGCCGGGAGCCTCATCCTCAAAGGCAACGCGACGCTCGCCTCCGTCGGCTCCGCCACCATCGGCGGTGAGAGCGTCCCGCAGAGCAACCGCGTGCTCTACGCCGACGGCGTGGTCTTCCAGCCCCAGCCGTTCCTGACGAACGGCGTCGTCCTCGGCGACGGCGTGGTCTTGGGCGACGGCGTGGTCTTGGGCGACGGCGTCGTGCTCGGCGACGGCTGCGCGCTCAGCGACGGCATCATCATCCTCGACGGCGTAGTTCTGGGTGACGGGGTCGTGCTCGGCGACGGCACGATGGCTGACGGCGTGGTGCTCGGAGACGCGGTCGTCCACGGCGGCAAGCTCACGCTCGCCGACGGCGTCGTGCTCGGCGACGGCGTGGTCTTGGGCGACGGGGTGGTCTTGGGCGACGGGATGCTCTCCGCCAACGGCATCGTGATGACCGACGGCGTGGTCCTGGGCGACGGGATCATCATCATCCTCGGCGTCGTGCTCGGCGACGGGGTGGTCTTGGGCGACGGCGTCGTCCTCGGCGACGGCGTCGTCCTCGGCGACGGGATCGTCATCACCGACGGCATCATCATCCTCGACGGGATCGTGTCGGGCGACGGCATCGTGATGACCGACGGCGTGGTCTTGGGCGACGGGATCATCATCATC
>JAIVGV010000354.1 GCA_020201365.1 Acidobacteriota bacterium | reverse complement strand
CTTCACGCTGAACCGCTACGCGAACCCGAACGCGGCGGCGGCGTCGAAGGCGGAGGTGCTCGCCTCCGTCAACGGCGACGAGATCACCGTCGGCGACCTCGACCGCCTCAAAGACAACTACAAGCAGATGTTCGGCGCGCAGTTCAACGCCATGCAGTTCGGCGGCGACCGCCGCTTCCTCGAAGGTCTGATCAGCGACCGCGCCATCGCGCAGGAGGCGGTGCGCCTCGGCTTCGCGGCGAGCGACGCGGAGGTCGCCGCCGCGATCCGCAAGCAGTTCGTTGACGCCTCGGGCGCGTTCATGGGTCTCGACAAGTATAAGGAGCGCGTCTCGTCGCAGTACGGCAGCGTCGAGGCGTTCGAGAACACGCTGCGCAACCAGCTCGCCGCGGACAAGCTGCGCGCCTTCGTCACCGCCGGAGTCACCGTCTCGGAGAAGGAGGTCGAGGAGGACTACAAGAAGAAGAACACCTCTCTCGATCTCACCGTCGTCAACGTCTCCGCCGACAAGCTCGCCGCGAAGATGCAGCCCTCGGACGAGGAGGTTCAGAAGTTCTACGACGAGCACAAGGCTGAGTTCCGCTACTTCGATCCGCAGAAGAAGATCCGCTACCTCTTCATCAACCAGGCGAAGGTCGGCGAGAAGCTGAACATCCCCGACGCCGAGCTCCGCGCCGCCTACGACCAGCTCAAGCCCGAAAACAAGCTCGCGGGCGTGCGCGCGCAGGAGATCGTCCTGAAGGTGGCCCGCCCCGATCTCGACAACGACGTGCTCAACAAGGCGACGAAGCTCCTCGCGGACATGCGCGGCGGCACGTCGCAGGCCGTGACGGCGGAGAAGTTCGCGGAGGTCGCGCGCGGCAACTCCGAAGACCCCGCGACGGCGAAGAACGGCGGCTGGCTGCCGCAGCCCGTCAAGAAGGCTGCGAACCCGACCGCCACGAAAGACCCGGCGCAGCACGTCTTCGATCTCAACGCCGAGGGCGAGGTTTACGAGCCCGTCAAGTACGGCAACGCCTACTACATCATCCGGCGCGGCGACGCCGTGACGAAGACCTTCGAGGAGGCGAAGCCGGAGCTCGTCGTCACGCAGCGCAACAACCGCGCCTACAAGGTCGCCGCAGACCTCGCCGCGCGCGCCGCCGCGCGACTCAAGGAGACGAAGGACTTCCAGAAGGTCGCGCGGGAGCTGTCGGCGGAGGCGAACATGAAGCCCGAGGAGATGATCAAGGAGACGGGCTTCGTCAAGCCGGGCGACGACGTGAAGGACATCGGAAGCTCGCCGCAGTTCGAGGACGCCATCAAGCCGCTCGAAAACCCGGGCGACATCGGCGACCGCGTCCCCGTCAAAGACGGCTTCGCCGTGCCGTCGCTCGTCGAGAAGCGCGACCCGCGCATCCCCGATCTCTCAGAGGTCAAGGACAAGGTGGCGGATCGCGTCAAGCAGGAGAAGGCGCGCGGCGCGCTCGAACAGGCGGCGAAGGATGTGGCGGACGGCGCGAATTCCGCCGCCGACCTGAAAGCCGCCGCCGAGAAGCACGGGCTAGAGGCGGCGCCGCTCCCGTCGTTCCACCTCGGCACGCCGCTCGGCGACGCGGGCGCGAGCGCCGCGGCGGACGACGCGATCTCTAATCTGAAGGAGGGCGAGATCACGAAGACGCCGATCAAGGTCGGCGAGAGCTGGGTCGTCGTCGGCGTCACCAAGCGCAAGGACGCAGACCTCGCGGAGTTCGCCAAGCAGCGCGACTCGCTCGTCCAGAGCGCGCTCGACGCGCGCCGGGGCGACGTCTTCGAGGACTACGTCGGCGCGCTCAAGAACCGCCTGCAGCGCGAGGGCAAGATCAAAATCTACGAGGACGTGCTCGCCCGCGTCGAAGAGCCCGACACGATGGACTTGCCGCCCGCGCGCCCGCCCGTCCCGCGCAGTCGCTGATTAAGCCCCGGAGGGGCGGGATTAGATAGCTTGGGGCAACGCCCCAAGATCAGGATTACGAAAATAGAGTGAAGCCCCGGAGGGGCGGAATAAACTTCCGTCAATTTATTCCGCCCCTCCGGGGCTTCACATTCTTTAGGTGCGTCTTTCTTGGGGCTGCGCCCCAAGCTATTTAATTTCGCACCTTCGGTGCTCGCGGTTTTTCAGAACGCTTGGAGCAGCGCCGCGAACTCGCTCTGCGCCAGCTCCAGACTGATCTGCAACTCCTCGCCCTGCGGCGCGACGCGCGTCGCGGTGACGACGCCGCGCAGCAGCCGCGCCTTCTCCGCGTCGCCGCGCGCGACCTGCCCGATGGCGAAGGGCGCGAACTGCTTGAGCGCCTCGATGTTGTCGCCGAGCGTCTTCGCCGACGCCGCGTCGGTCGTGCGCAAGGTCGTCATCATGCGGAAGCCCTCGGCGGTCGTGCCGACCGAGCCGTAGAACTGTCGGATCGCCGCGATGCTGCGGCTGAATTCGGGGCTTAAGAAATCGAGCCCGCGCGTGGCGCTGGCGGGGACGTTGCCGCCGAGACCGATGATCGCGCCGTCGTCGCGCGTGGCGAGCGCGGCGACCTCGGGCGCGAGCCGACCGCGCCCTCCGGCGGCGTCAACCGCCGCGCGCACGCGCTCGATCTTTCCGACGGCGAGCGTGTTCGCGTCGAGCTGCGCGACGGCGAGGCGCGTCAGGTGCGCCTTGAAGAGACCGAGGAGTTTGACCTGCTGGTCGAGCGAGAAGACGTAGATGGTCTTGCCCGCGTAGCGCTGCTCCTCGTACTTGCCCTGCGAGGCGAGGCGCCCGGCGGCGACGAGCGCGCCCGCGTTGAACGCGCCGCGCGCGAGCGCGACCACCTCGACGGTCGTCGCGCCCGAAGGCGCACTGCCGTAGCGCGCGCCGAACGCGACGCGCTCGAACTGCCGCGCGTCGAGCCCGGTCTGCTCTTTGAACTTGTCGATCTCCGCGTTGACGCGCGCCAGCTCCGCCGCGTTGTTCGCGTAGGCGCGCGGCAGCCCCTCGCTGAACAGACGCTTCACGTCAACCGCCAGCACCGCGTCCGAGGTGGGGAGCTGCGCGACGAGCGCCGCCGCGGGCGAGGCGGACGCGGCGGGGCGCGCCGCCCGACCGCGCCTCGTCTGCGCGAACGTTGATGCGGACGCGGCGAGCACGGCGAGCGACGCGATCAGTGCAAGACTCCTCTTCATAAAATCCTCAAGACCCCTTCCACTCAAAATTGAAAACGCGGCGGCACGAGCCGTCGCCGAAAAACTCTCGACTGCGCGCTGGCGGGAGAGGCGACAGTTGTGATGCCAAGCCTCCTACCGTCAGTTGGCTCACAAAGCGCCGGGGCACGCCGCGCCACACTAACAATAGACGAGGCGGAGTGTGCTTTTGTTAACGAGACTTTGAAAGAATCCTCGCGGCGCGCACAAAGCTGGGCTTAGCAGTCGAGTTGTGATCAGTGAGCGAGACTGTCACCTGTGCGACGCCGGCGCGCGTTAAAGAGCTTCGTCAGTGCCGAGTGCGTCAGGGTGCTCGCCGTGTTCGGCTCTGCGCACGTGCTCCACAATGAGTTGCGCCGTTTGCCGCGGCGCGCGGCGGGAAGTGTCGAGCGTCAGCGCGTTCGCGTGCGGCACTCTGAGTACCTCAAACTCTTCAAGCCACCGCGAGATGGTCGTCAGATCAACGTCCTTGAGTCGCGCCCTACGCTCCGGCGTGTCCTTGCGTCGCCGAATCGTCTCGGCGTCGCACGTCAACCACACGGGGAAGAATCCGGCTCTCCGCTGCTTCGCCAGCCGCTCGATCCGACGGAACAACGCACGGTCGCCGGGCGCTCGCGCGTCGAGCACGTTCGTGAACACGAAGCTCGCGTCAGGCGGGCAGCAATCGCGTATGACGGCTAAGACCGACCGCCGGATCGTTTCGATGTGCGCCCCCGCGCCCCGCGGGAAGGGGAAGGCGTCCGTGCCGTCATACCCGACGACGTAGAAGACGGGAATATTGATCAGCTGGTTATCTACAACCTTCGCGCCGGTCATCCGCCCGATCTCTCTGGCGACTGTGTACTTCCCGACGGCGGGGACGCCGATGAGATAGATGATGGTGTTGCGGAGCTTCATCCCGCGTCTAATACCGTCGCGCAGACTCTCTACGCTGTCACACGCGCTCCAACAAAAGTGCGATGCCGAGCCCGCCGCTGACGCAGAGCGTCGAGAGTCCGAGGCGCGCGCCACGGCGACGCATCTCGTAGAGGAGCGTCGTCGTGATGCGGACGCCCGTGCAACCGATGGGGTGTCCGAGGGCGATGGCTCCGCCGTTGACGTTCAGGCGCTCGGCGTCGAAGCCCAGCTCGCGGTCGCAGGCAAGAACTTGCGCGGCGAAGGCTTCGTTCAGCTCTACGAGATCAATTTGATCGAGCGCCATGTTCTGTCGTGCCAAGAGCGTCCGCACGGCGGGGACGGGTCCGATGCCCATGATCTCAGGCGCGACGCCCGCGATCTCGTAGTCAACGACGCGCGCGAGCGGCGCGGCGTCCGTCGTCTGCAAAGCCTCCTCGCCGACGACGCAGACCGCCGCCGCGCCGTCCGTGATGCCCGAAGAGTTGCCCGCCGTCACCGTGCCGTCCTTGGCGAAGACGGGCGGGAGCTTCCGCAAGCTCTCAAGTGAAGTGGCGGCGCGCGGGTGCTCGTCGCGTGCGAAGTTGACGGTCTCACCTTTGCGACCTTTCACCTCGACGGGAGTGATCTCTTCGTCGAACCTTCCGCCGTCAATCGCCGCCGCCGCGCGTCGCTGCGAACGCAGCGCGTACTCGTCCTGCTCGGCGCGCGCGATCTCGTAGCGGCGCGCGAGGTTCTCCGCCGTCTCGCCCATCACGAGACCGGAGAGCGGATCGAGGAAGCCGTCGCGGTACATCCCGTCCACCATCTCGACGTTCCCCATCTTCGTGCCCCAGCGCGCGCCTTCGGCGTAGTACGGCACGCGCGACATCATCTCGACGCCGCCCGCGAGCACCGCGCGCGCGCGCCCCAGCGCGATCTCCTGCGCCGCGAGGATGATCGCTTTGAGGCCCGACCCGCACGCCTGATTGACCGTGAACGCGGGCACGGTCTCCGGCGCGCCCGCGCGGTAGCCGATCTGCCGCGCGACGTTCGGACCCGCCCCCGCCTGCCGCGCGCAGCCCCAGACGACTTCTTGGATCGCCTCAGCCGACAGACCCGCCCGCCCTAACGCCGCCTTCGCCGCGACCGCGCCCAACTCCGCCGCGCTCACGCCCGCCAGCGCGCCGCCGAAGCGACCGATGGGCGTGCGCGCCGCGCCGACCAGATAAATGTCTTTCATTGCCAGCGACTCTCTCTTAGAATGCTGTCCGTTGTTTTAGCTGCTAGCTGTCAGCTCTTAGCAGAACCGAAAACCGGGCATGGCGTTCAGCCCTCCGGCGGACAGCTAACGGCTAAGAGCTAACAGCTAACCACTACGGACAACGGGCTGCTTTCGATCTTAACATACGCTCTTTGCCGACGGTGAACGCGACGCACACTCACGCACCCGCGCGGCGTCGCACGCTCTCACGATGAAGCTCCTCACGAATCAGTCCGACAGGGAAGAGGCGCGGCTGCGACTGCGCGAGCTGCTCGCCTTGCGCGGCGAGTGGTTCTGCGCCGAAGTCGAAGCGCCCGGATCGCGTCGCGGTGTCGCGGGGCGCGCGGCAACGAGTCGCGCGGTCTCGGCGTCGGGCGCGGCTGCGAACCAACGCGCGCCCGCGTCTGCGGGCAAGAGTTTCAGCCTGCGCGCGGGCGAGTGGGACGTGCGCGCACGGGGCGGCGCGCTGCACTTCGTCTGCTGGACGGACGAGGGCGCGCGCGCGTGGCGCGTCGAGGGCTGGGGGTGGTCGGGCGGCAAGCTCACCCTGCGCGTCGCGCGGCGGATGGGCGCGGAGCGCGCGACGCTCGAACTCGTGCCGCGCGCGTCCGTGCGCGAGGGCGAGCTGGCTGTCGCGGCTGCGAGACGCGCGGCGTGCGAGCGCTTCGCGGAGACTGTGCGGGCGCGTCCGCCCGGCGCCCGGGTCGAGAGCGCGCGGCTGAGCGTCGGCGCCAGAAGGAGCGAGCCGGGGCGCTACGCGCGCGTCGTGCTGGTGCGCGGTCGGCGCGAACGCGTCGCGGCGACCTGCCCGGTCGTCACCGTCAAGCGGTACGAGGTTGACTCGCTGCTCGCGTCGGCGCTCGCGTGGTGGTCGCGCGCCGGCGCGGGCGCGCGCGCGAAGAAACAAACTTCCGCGACGAGACTCTGGCTCGTCGTCGCGCGCGAGCTGTCGCAGCCCGTGGCTGAGCGGCTCGCGCTGCTGCGCGAAGCGGTGCGCGACGCAATCGAGCTGTTCGAGTCGGACGACGCGGCGCTGCGTGGGAACGATGACGCGGCGGCTGAACCCGGCGGGCTTGAGGACGGGGAGTCGGCGGTCGAAGCTCCTCGAAGCGACGGCGACGCCGCGAGGGTCGAGCCCGGCGGCGCGAAGGGAGAAGGCAACGCGGAGGGCGGCTTGCGCGCGGTCGAGGTTCCGCCGCTCGAAACGCTCGTCGCGCGCGCGGCGCGGTTTCGTCGCCCGCCGCGCGCGGAGTTGAGCGACATGGCGCGGCGTCTCGTCGCGCTCGCGCCCGAAAGCGTTGACGTGATCCGCGCGCGGCACGGCGAGACGCTGCGCTTCCACGGGCTGCCGTTCGCGCGCGTGCGGCGCGTCGCAGGCTGCGAGCGCGTCTGGTTCGGCGCGGCGGGCGCGGGTCAGAAAGTTCTACTCGACGAAGGCAACTGGCGACAGCTCGCGAAGCTCGTCGCCGAACTCGACGCGCACCGCCGCGCCGGCTGCGACGATCCGCGCCACGCTTATTATCGCGCCGCGCCCGAAGCGTGGCTCGAATCAGTGCTGCGGCGCGACATCACGCGGCTCGATCCCGGCCTCGTCGTCTCGCCGCTCCACGCGCAGCTCAGGACCGCGCGCGAGGCGGCGGGCGCGCGCCCCGTTGACCTGCTCGCGTTGCGCCGAGATGGTCGCCTCGTCGTCATCGAGCTGAAAGTCTCCGAAGCCGCCGCGCTGCCGCTGCAAGGCGCGGACTACTGGCGTCGCGTCGAGGCGCACCGCCGCGCGGGCGACCTGCGTCGCGCGCGACTCTTCGGCGATCTCGAAGTCTCGGACGAGCCGCCGCTCGTGTACCTCGTCGCGCCACTCTTCCGCTTCCACCGCGCGTTCGCGACGCTCGCCCGCATGATCTCGCCGGAGGTAGAGATGTACCGCTTCGACATCAACGAGGACTGGCGCTCGGGCGTCGGGGTCGTGCGCCGCTCAAGAGTCAACTGATCTTCACTTGTTGCTCATCGAGACGATGTGATCCCGCGACTGCTCGCTCGCCGAGCAGATGCCCTCGACCCGCAGCTTGAACTCGTCGGGGTTCGACGCGCCGCGCATCGCCTCTTCGAGCGCGATGAGACCGGCTTGGAAGAGGTGGAAGAGCGACTGGTCGAAGGTCTGCATCCCGTACTGCGAAGTCCCGGCGGCGATGGCGTCGCGGATCGTGGAGGTCTTCTCCTCGTTGGCGATGGCGTCGCGGATCGTGCCCGTCGAGATCATGACCTCGGCGGCGGGGACGCGCCCCACGCCGTTCGACGCGCGCACGAGGCGCATCGAGATGACGGCGCGCAGGATCCCGGCGAGCTGGATGCGGATGGATTTTTGCTGGTGCGGCGGGAACGCCGAGACGATGCGCGTGATGGTCTCGGTGGCGTCGGTCGTGTGCAGGGTCGAGAGGACGAGGTGACCTGTCTCCGCGGCGGTCAGGGCCGTCTCGATGGTCTCCAGATCGCGCATCTCGCCGACGAGGATCACGTCCGGGTC
>JAIVGV010000353.1 GCA_020201365.1 Acidobacteriota bacterium | reverse complement strand
ACCGCCTACTGCCTACTGCTGAAAGTTACGGGCGACCCGTGCCGGGCGCGGCGGCGGCGGTCGTCGCCGGGTGCGTGCGGTTGTACTCGGTGATGAAGTCCTTCGTGATGTCCACGCTGTCGGCGGCGTAGAGCACGGGGACGCGGTTCAGGTCAATGACGACGGCGATGCCGCGCGCGGAGGCGTAAGCCTGCAGCGCGTTATAGACGTCGTCCTGGAGCGGTCCGAGCACCTCGCGCTGGCGCTTGTCCACGGCGGCTTGCGCGTCCTGCACCTTGCGCTCGATCTGGCGCTTGAGGTCTTCCGCCTGATCCTGCAGCGCCTGCGTGGCGGCGGGCTGCGCGACGGGCGCGGTCTTCTGAATCTGATCGAGCAGGGCTTGGTAGCGCGTCTGCATGTTCTGCAGCTCGGTCTGCTGCGGCTGGAACTGCGCGTTGATGTTCTTCATCGCGTTGACGACGCGCGTGATGCCCGCCTTCTCGTCGCCGAAGGCGCTCGAATCAATGACGGCGAGCTTGCCCGCGAGCGCGGGCGAGGCGGAGGACGGGGCGGGCTGCGCCGGGGCGGCGGGGCGACTTGCCTGCGCGCTGGCGGAAACGACTGAAACGACCGCGAGCGCGACACCGGCGGCGACTAAGCGAAATGGCTTCATGACTTCTCTCGTACTGCTCCTTACGTTTTTTAGGTCGGTCGAGAAGCTTTGGATGCGAACAGCGGTCGCCCCGGTTGCGCCTCGAACCGGATAGTTTACCAGAGGGCGGCTAGAAAGTCCGCCCGATGCTGAAGCGGAAGGTGCTGCGATCCTCGTTGAAGATGAGCGGCACGCGGTCGTTCAAGCCCCGGCGCGCCTGCGGGTTGTAGGCGTAGATGAGGCGGAACGGGACGTTGACGACGGGGAGCTGGATGCGCAGCTCCGCGCCGAGCGACGAGCGGAAGTCGCCGAAGTTCGAGAACTGGCTCTGCGTCAGGCGCACGGCGGTGTTCGTCTGCGCCGACCCGCGCAGGAAGACCGACTCGAAGCCGTAAGGCAGCCCGTCGGGTCCGACCGGACCGACCCGGAGCGCCTCGTTGACCTCGTCGCGCGTGACGATGCGACCGTCGCGGGCGACCAAGCCCCCCGTGAGCGAGAGCGCGAGCGGCGAGTCAGTGCCGCAGGCGGCGAGCGCCGAGAGCGAGGCGACGGCGACGCCGAGCGGAGCCTGCGGGCAGTTGATGAAGCCGAGCGAGCTGAGGAACGGCACGTCCTGCTGGAAGACGGTCGAGAAGATCTGATCGCCCTTCTTGCGCAGGTTGAAGACCGTCCCGACGTCGGCGAAGGCGGCGGCGCTGACGGTCGTGCCGAAGATGGGGACGCGGTACTCGAAGTTGCCCAAGAGCTGCGTGTCGGCGCCGATGGGCTGGAAGCCGCGGTTGATGAAGCGCGAGTTCGCGCCCGCAGCGCCGGTGAACGTGCCGAGCGTGGCGAAGCGCTGCAGGTTGTCGAGGCGCGTCGCGTCCGTCACCGCGCCCGACGCGTTCGTGGCGACGACGACGTCCTTCGAGGTGACGAACAGCTCGATGGGCACGATGGGCGTGATCGAGCGCGGCGGGTAGCCGCGCACCGTGAACTCGTCGCCGAGGAAGAAGCGCTCGTAGACGGGCACGCCGCCGACGAACGAGAGGCTCGACTCCTGCGCCGCCCGCACCTTCGAGGAGGTGGCGAAGCTGCCGACGTGCCCCGCGATCAGGCGGAAGCCGAACACTTCGGGAATCTTCGCGCGCTTGTGGCGCACGGGGAAGAAGCGCTGGTACGAGACGGTCGGCTCGTAAGTCCTCACGTCGCCGCCCAAGCCGGCGAAGGCGAGCGAGACGGCGATCTGCTGCCCGCGCACGGCGTCCACGCCGCGCAGATCGCGCGAGTCGTAAACGACGGTCGGCGTGACGCGGCTCGTGATGATGTTGGGCTGGCGGTAGAGGACGGGGATGAAGTTCTGCGTGTTCGCTTGGCTGTTGACCGCCGGGTCTTTGATCGAGGTCTGCGAGAGCGCGTAGGTCAAGCCGACGCGCGTCGAGAGCGTGAACGGGCGCTTCTTGTAGAACTCGGAGAGCGGCGCGCTGGCGAAGACCGACGCGCCGATGGTGCGCTGCGTGAAGAGGTTCTCCTCGCTCGTGTTGAGGAACTGCTCCTGCGAGCCGAAGAGACCGGCGAGCGCGTTGGCGTTCTGCGAGAGGAAGGTGCCCTCGCCGAAGAACTTCAAGGACTGCGCGTACACGGAGAAGCCCGCGGTGATCGGTCGGTTGCGGACGTAGGGCTCGGTGAACGAGAAGAGCGCCGAGCTCTGGCGGTTGCCCGCCGCGAGGTTGAGCGAGAGACTCTCGCCGCGACCCAGCAGGTTGTTCGTCGAATAGTCGAGCCCGAAGAACGAGCCGCCGATCCCGGAGATGCCGCCGTTGAAGGTGATCTGCTGGCGACCGCGCTCGGAGACCTTGACGTTGACGTCAACCTCGCCGCGCTCCTCGTCCTGCTTGAAATCTACGTCCTTGTCCTTGTCGATCGGGTTGAAGAAGCCGAGCTGGTTCAGGCGCAAGACCGAGTAGTCAACGTAGCCCTGGTTGTAGATGTCGCCCTCGTTCAAGACGAACTCGCGGCGCAGGACGTTGTCGCGCGTGAAGGTGTTGCCGGTGAACTCCAGACGCCGCAGCGTGAACTGCTTGCCCTCGTCAATCGTGATCACGTAGTCGGCGACGCCTTCGTTCGGGTTCGCCGGGTCGTCCTTGAAGGTCGGCTCGGCGTCCGCCGAGTACTGGATGAAGCCGGAGTTGCCGTAAATCTTCTTGAGGTCTTCGAAGAGCGCCTTGTAGATGCGCTCGCCGCTCGCCACGTCGCCCTTCTTCAAGCCGATGACGTTGCGGATCGCCTGCTCGGAGAAGATCGAGTTGCCCTCGATCTTCACGTCGCCGAGTTTGTAGAGCCTGCCTTCGGTGACGGGGATCGTGATGCGCAGCGCCTCGTCGGTCGAGGAGAGGATCGGGAGCGGCAGGACGGGAAATCCCGTGCGCCGCTCGCCCAAGCCCTCGACTCGCGGATCGCCGACGCGCGCCTGAAGGTAGCCCTTCGACGCCATGTGGTTGCGTATGAGGTGCAGGTCAACGTCGAGCTTCTCGCGATCCAGAATGTCCTTGTCCTGGAAGCGCGTGATGAACCCCGCCTCCTTGACGTACTTCATCGCGCCGCGCAGCTCGCCGTCCGAGAAGTGGCGGTTTCCCTCGAACTGCACTTCGACGACGCGGACGCGCTCGCCCTCGTGGACGACGAACGTGATCGCCTCGGAAGTCGCCGACACCTCGTCGCGCCGCACCTCGACGGTCGCGTTCGGGTGTCCCTTCGACGCGAGCAGCTCTTTGAGGACGCGCACGGCGTTGTTGAGCTTGACCGGATCGCTGATGTTCTCCTTCTGGATGCCGACGCGGCGCTCGCGGAAAGCCTTGAGCACGTCGGACTCGGGGACGCTCTTCAGCCCCTCGAACTGAAGGTCGCGGATGATCGGGAGTTCCTTGACCTCGAAGGTGACGAGGACGCCGCCGCGCGGTCCCGTCTCGGTCGTGACGCGCGACTCGGTGCGGCTGAAGAAGCCCAAGTCCATCAGCGTGCGGAAGTCGCGCTGCACCTGCGCCTCGTTGTAGGGGTCGCCCGGGCGCGTCTGGATGTAGTAGAGCAGGTCTTCCTTGCGGTTGCGGCGGTTGCCCGTGATGTTGACTTCTTCGACGAGCCGCTGCGGCTCCTGCTGCTGCCGCCGTGCGCTCGCCGCCGCGGCGGCGCGGGCGAGCCCGTCGAACGGCAGCGCGGACAGGCTGAGGAGGAGTGCAGCCAGCAATGTGCGCCGCCAGAGCGCGCTTGTTCGCATAATCGCTATTGCCTCAAAGCCGAAATGAAACTTTGGGAAGACGGGAAAAACTGCTGCCCCCGGAGAAAACAGGCGAAGCGACCGGGGCGTGCGCCTCAGGAAAACTGAAACGGTACGGAAATGCCGACGAAGTTCGGACGGGGACGCGGCGCTCTGTCTCTCGCTTCGGCGACTTGGATTCCGCCCCGTCGCGCCCGCGTTGCCAGCCCCGACCCGCAGCAAAGGCGCGCATTATACAAGGCGCGGCGGCAAAAACAAAAGGCGCGGAAAAGTCTAAAGTCTGGAGCCTCGGAGTCCGGAGTCAAAATTCGCAGGCAAATCGACTCCAGACCTCGGACCCCAGACTCTGAGACTTCAGACTCTGAGACTTGATTTAGTGGATCAGAACCTCGTCGCCCAACACCTCGACGCGCGCCGGGCGGTGCGAGAGCGCGCCCTCGTCCTCGTAAACCTCGACGACCGGCGATCCGGCGAGTTCGCCTTGGATGAGCGCCTCGGAGAGCGGGTCTTCGACGTACTTCTGCAGTGCGCGGCGGAGCGGGCGCGCGCCGTAGGAGCGATCCGCGCAGGTCTTCTGCACGATCCAGCGCTTGGCGTCCTCCGTCAGGCGAACTTCGAGACCGCGCTTGCCGAGCGTGCGATTCAGCTCCGCGATCTGGAGGCCGACGATCTCCAGAAGCTCCTCTTCGAAGAGCTGATCGAAGATGATGATCTCGTCGAGGCGGTTGATGAACTCCGGGTTGAAGGTCTGCTTCACAGCCGCCATCACCATCTCTTCGAGCTTCTCGCGCGTGTCGGCGGGCGTCGCCTGGAAGCCCAAAGCGCCGCGCTTCTGTATGAAGCGCGCGCCGATGTTCGAGGTCATGATGATGATCGCGTGCTTGAAGTCAACGGTGTTGCCGAGCGCGTCCGTCAGTATCCCGTCCTCGAAGACCTGCAGCAGCACGTTGAAGATGTCCGGGTGCGCCTTCTCGATCTCGTCGAAGAGCAGGACGGAATAGGGCGAACGCCTGATGCGCTCCGTCAACTGCCCGCCCTCCTCGTGCCCGACGTATCCGGGCGGCGAGCCGATCAGCTTCGAGACCGAGTGCTTCTCCATGAACTCGCTCATGTCGAAGCGGATCATCGCGCGCTCCGAGCCGAACAGGAACTCCGCGAGCGATCTCGCGACCTCGGTCTTGCCGACCCCCGTCGGGCCCAAAAAGAGGAATGAGCCGACCGGGCGCTGCGGGTTCTTGAGCCCCGCGCGCGAGCGGCGGATGGAGCGCGCGAGCGCCGAGATCGCGGGGCGCTGCGCGATGACGCGGCGGCGCAGCTCCTCCTCGATGCGCAGCAGCTTCTGCATCTCCTCTTCTTTGAGCGACGTGACGGGGATGCCCGTCCAGCGCGCGATCACTTCCTCAACGTCGTCCTTCGTGACGGCGACCGAGACGAGCAAGTCGTCCTCTCCCGTCCCGTGCCCGCCCGTCAGGCTGTCGACGATGTAGGTCGTGCGCAGGCGCTCGTCCACGCCGACGCGCGGCGAGTCGGCGAACGGCGACTCGCGCCGCGCGCGCAGCTTCACGCGCGCGCCCGCCTCGTCGATCACGTCAATCGCCTTATCGGGGAGGAAGCGGTCGGGGATGTAGCGGTTCGACTGGTAGACGGCGGCTTCGAGCGCGTCATCCGTGTAGCGCACCTGGTGGAAAGCCTCGTAGCGCTCGCGCACGCCGCCGAGGATGCGCACCGCTTCCTCTTCGGTCGGCGGCGGGACTTTCACCGCCTGGAAGCGGCGTTCGAGCGAACGATCTTTCTCGATAGACTTGCGGAACTCCGCCGGGGTCGTCGCGCCGATGCACTGAATCTCGCCGCGCGAGAGCGCGGGCTTCAGGATGTTCGCCGCGTCGAGCGACCCCTCGGCGCTCCCCGCGCCGACGAGCGTGTGCAGCTCGTCAATGAAGACGATGTACTGCGGGTTCTCGATGAGCTCGCGCATGATCTGCTTGAGGCGCTCCTCGAACTGACCGCGGTACTTCGTGCCCGCGACGATCAAGGAGAGATCGAGCGAGAGGATGCGCTTGTTCTCCAAGAACGACGGAACTTCGCCGCGCACGATGCGCTGCGCCAAGCCTTCGACGATCGCGGTCTTGCCGACGCCCGGCTCGCCGATCAAGACCGGGTTGTTCTTCGTCCGGCGGCAGAGTATCTGCACGACGCGCTCGATCTCGTTGTCGCGCCCGACGAGCGGGTCGAGCTTGTCGTTCGCCGCGTCCTCGGTGAGATCGCGCGAGAACTCCGCGAGGTGCGGCGTGTCCTTCTTCTGCGACGAGCGCGGGTCTGATCCGGTCGCGCGCGCGACCTCCTCGCGCACGGCGGCGAGGCGAAGCCCGCGGTCGTAGAGAATCTCCGCCGCCATCGAGTGCTCTTCGCGCAGCAAGCCGAGGAGCAGGTGCTCCGTCCCGATGTGGCGGTGTTGCAGTCGGTCGGATTCCTCGTGCGCGTAGGCGAGCACGCGCTTGGTCTCGGGCGCGAGCGGCAGCTCGACCGAGGTGGAAATCTTTTCGCGCAAGGGGGCGCGCCCCTCGATCTCTTTGCGGATGGCTTCGAGCGAGGCTTGCGCGCGCGCCAGGAAGCGCGCCGTCAGGGTCTTGTCCTCGCGCATGAGACCGAGCAGCAGGTGTTCGGGCTCGATGGCCGGCGCGCCGAACTGCGAGGCTTCGTAGCGCGCGAAGAAAATGACCCGCCGCGCCTTCTCCGTGTAGCGTTCGAACATATGATGACCTGAGAGAGACCCGAACCCGACCGGTGGATTGTTGCCGCGCGGCGCGCACCTCGCCCGTGTCTCACGTCACACAAGAAGCGAGAGCGTCCGCCCGCGGGCATTATAACCCAACGGGGCGGACGCCGAAAGAGTAGGCACGAAAAAGGTTTGGCGGCGCGGACGCGCGGCGGTCAGTTCAGCCGCAGCGAGCCGAAGAACTTCGCGACGTTCTCGTCCGTGAAAGCGGACTTGCGCCCGGTCATGGCGGCGAAGACGAGCCGGCGGTTGACTAAAAAAGCGCGCACGCTCGAACGGTACTCCGCCGAGGCGAGTTCCACCGCGCGACCGCCGTAGCCGCCGAGCGAAGTCTCCTCCGCCGAGACGAGGCGCAGTCGCATCTGGGGCCACTCGCGCTGCGCGTCCGCTTCCAAAGCGCCGGAGAGCGAGTCGAGGAAGTTGCGCTCGAAGTTGTTCAGTTGGTAGATCTGCTCCGGGAACGGGTCGGTGCTGATCACTTCGTAGAGGATGCCGTCGGCGTCGAGTCGGTAGCCGCGCCCGCCCCCGCCCTGCCCGGCTTCGACCCTCCGCTCCGGCGTCCCCGGCATGCGCACGGAGAATCCTTCGCCTTCCGGCGCGACGAGCCGCCAGCCCGACGCCGACTCGCCGCCCGACTCGGACGCGGGCGCGCGCGAGGGCAGCGACAGGTTATCGAGCACGGGACGACGGCTGCGCTGCGCGGGCTCCTGCGCCGACGCAACAACGCAAGCGCACGCCACACACAAAGAGAGCGCGGACAGTCGCACGAGGATCGTTCGTTTCATTTTCGGATTCACTCCTCACGTGAGTTTTAATCGGAACGGGTGAGGTACGGGACGCGGGGCGACGGGACGCGCGTCGGCGCGCCCACTAAAATCTATAGCACACGGGCGACGCGGGCGGACAGCGAAATTTGCCGAAGCGGCGACGCTCCCCCGTCAACAATGCGACCTTACCCCGCGCGGCGCGAATCGTTTAACCCGCTTCCTCGCGCAGCCGCCCGCCTTCGAGCACGAGCACGCGGTCGCACAGACGCGCGAGCCGCTCGTTGTGCGTCGCGACGACGACGCACGCGCCGCTCTTGCGCGCCGCTCCCAGCAGCAGCTCGCCCACCGCCTCGCCCGTGCGCGCGTCGAGGTTACCCGTCGGCTCGTCCGCGAGAACGATCCGCGGCGAGGCGGCGAGCGC
>JAIVGV010000352.1 GCA_020201365.1 Acidobacteriota bacterium | reverse complement strand
GGCGTGGGGCGCGATCCCCGGATACTTGAAAGCTAGGTTTGGCGCGCATGAGGTCATCACGACGATCATGCTCAACTTCATCGCCGTCGCGCTCGTCAGCTACTTCACGCAGTACCACTACAAAGCCGCGGGCGACGCGATCATGCAGACGGTCCCGGTCGGCGCGGGCGCGCACCTCCCACGACTCGGCAGCTTCGTGCCCGGACTCCCCGAACGCATCCCCGTCAACGTCTCTTTCCTGCTCGCGCTTCTCGCGTGCGCGCTCGTTTACGTCTTCCTGTGGAAGACGAAATGGGGCTACGAGATTCGCGCGACGGGCGCGAACCCCTCGGCGGCGGAGTACGGCGGCATCTCCGTGCGCAAGCAGATCGTCATCGCGATGGCGGTTTCGGGCGGACTCGCTGGCATGGCTGCCGTCAACGAAGTGCTCGGCTACCGCTACCGCTACTACGACGGCTTCTCCGCGAGCTACGGGTTTACGGGCATCGCCGTCGCTTTGCTCGGACGAAATCATCCGGTCGGCGTGCTGCTCTCGGCGCTGCTCTTCGCGATGCTCATCCGCGGCGGCATCTTCGTTGACGCCTTCTCCGTCCACGTGACGAAAGACATCGTGGACGTTTTGCAGGCGATCGTCATCCTCGTCGTCGCCGGCTCGGCGGTCGCCGAGGGCGTCATGCGCGGCACGTTCAGTAGGTTTGGGCTGTTGAGGAGATCAAAAGTCTAGTTTTCGGTTTTCGGTTTTCAGTTTTCAGCCGCAAGGCTCTGCGCCTGACCGAGCGTTCGGGCGTCATCAACATCGCGCTCGAAGGCTTGATGCTGGCGGGCGCGTTCACCGCCGCCGCGATCACGCACGCCGCGGGCAATCCTTGGATTGGACTCGTCGCGGGTATTGTCGCGGGTGTCATGGTCGCGCTGATTCACGCCGTCGCGTGCATACGCTTCAAAGCGGATCAAGTCGTAAGCGGAACCGCCATTAACATTTTGATGACGGGCGTGCCCGCGATGCTGAGCGGCGCGTTCTTCCTCTCCTCGGGCGCGACGCCGCAGATTCCGAAAGGGCAACTGATCCCGCGCGCGCCCATCTTCCTCGCGCTCCTGCTCGTCGCCGCCACCGCATACGTGCTCTACCGCACGCCGTTCGGTCTGCGCCTGCGCGCGGTCGGCGAGAACCCGGAGGCGGCGGACGCGGCGGGCGTGAGCGTGCCGCGGATGCGCTACATCGCCGTCGCGATCTCCGGCGGGCTCGCGGCGATCGGCGGCGCGTACATCTCCATCGGTCAGTCGTCTCTGTTCACGCGCAACATGACTTCGGGGCGCGGCTTCATCGCGCTCGCCGCGCTCATCTTCGGCAAGTGGCGACCCGTGCCGACGATGCTCGCGTGCCTGCTGTTCGGCTTCGCCGACGCGCTGCAAATCCAGTTGCAGGGCGTGCCCATCCGCGGCTACGAAGTGCCCAACCAGTTCATCCAGATGATCCCGTATGTCCTGACCATCGTCGTCCTCACCGGCTTCATCGGCCAGTCGCGCGCCCCGCGCGCACTCGGCATCCCCTACCAGAAGGAGCGTTAACGAAATCGCTTCGCGCATGAGTGAGGAACTGAGCCGCGACACACTCTACGAGCGCGCCGAACACGCCGCGCGCACGATCCACGCGCGCGCCGGCGAAGAAGCGCGCGTCGCGCTCGTGCTCGGCAGCGGTCTCGGCGCGTTCGCCGACGACTTGGAGGACGCGACGGCGATCCCCTATGCCGAGATTCCCGGCTTCGCGCGCTCGACCGTCGAGGGGCACGCCGGACGACTCGTCGTCGGCAAGATCGAAAATGTTGCGGTCGCCGCGATGCAGGGTCGCTTCCACTTCTACGAGGGCTACACGCTCGAAGAGGTGACCTTCCCGGTGCGCGCGCTCGCCTTGCTCGGCGCGAAGACTTTGATCCTGACGAACGCCGCGGGCGGCTTGAACAACGCGCTCAAGCAGGGCTCGCTCATGCTCATCTCGGATCACCTGAACCTGCTGGGCGAGAACCCCCTGCGCGGCGCGAACGACGCGCGCTTCGGCGTGCGCTTCCCCGACATGAGCGAGGTTTACGACCGCGCGCTGCAAGAGATCGCGATCTGCGAGGCGCACGCGTTGAACCTCGAGCTGCGCCGCGGAGTCTACGCCGCGCTCGCCGGACCGAGCTACGAGACGCCCGCCGAGATCCGTATGCTGCGCGCGCTCGGCGCGGACGCCGTCGGCATGAGCACCGTGCCCGAGGCGATCGTCGCGCGCCACGTGGGCGTCAAAGTCCTCGGCATCTCCTGCATCACGAACATGGCGGCGGGCGTCCTCGATCAGCCGATAGACCACCAGGAAGTGATCGAGACGGGCGAGCGCGTCCGCGCGACCTTCGCGGAGCTACTGCGGCGCGTCATTCCCAAGTTACAATAAGACTCAGAGATGATCATCGGAATTTGCGGCGGCACGGGCTCGGGCAAGACGACGGTCGCGAACCGCATCCTTCAGGCGGTCGGCGCGCACGACGTGGCGTTCATCCAGCAGGACTCTTACTACCGCGACCTCGACAAGATGCCGCTCGACTACCGCAGCAAGGTCAACTTCGATCACCCGGACGCGATTGACAACGATCTCTTAGTCGCGCACGTCCGCGCCTTGAAGTCCGGCCGGACGGTCGAGCTGCCCGTGTACGACTTCAAGAACCACGTCCGGCGCAAGGAGACTCTGCGGCTGGAGCCGAAGCTGATCACGATCCTCGAAGGCATCCTCATCTTCGCCGAGCCTCGCCTGCTCGAGGCGATGGACGTGAAAGTCTTCGTGGACACGCCCGACGACATACGCTTCATCCGCCGCCTGCGCCGCGACATCGTCGAGCGCGGGCGCACGATGGACTCCGTGATCGAGCAGTACCTCGCGTCCGTGCGCCCGATGCACCAGCAGTTCGTCGAGCCCTCCAAGCGCTTCGCCGACGTGATCATCCCCGAAGGCGGGCACAACCAGGTGAGCATCGATCTCCTGAGCGGCAAGATTCGCGAGCGGCTGTCGGAGGAGCGCGCGCGGCGCGCGGCGGCGCTGTCGCAGGGCGCGCAGGTTTGAGCGGAGAGAATTTCTTGAGCAGAAGGGAAGTGGAAGTTTTTGAGCACAAAGGTTGAGACGGAAATAATCGAGGCTGCGACGCGGGCGCGCGACTGCGCGCTGGCGCAGTTCTCCAAGTTCTGCGTCGGCGCGGCGCTCGAAGCCGAGGACGGAAAAATCTTCGCGGGCTGCAACATCGAGAGCGCGGCTTACGAGCTGACGATGTGCGCCGAGCGCGTGACGATCTGGAAGGCTCTCTCGGAGGGCGCGCGCAAGTTCGCGCGCATCGCCGTCGTCGCCGACACCGAGCGGCTGACGCCGCCGTGCGGCGCGTGCCGGCAGATCATCTGGGAGTTCTGCGGCGACATCCCCGTGGTGCTCGCCAACCTGCGCGGCGACACGGAGACGCTGCAAATGGCGGAGCTGCTGCCGCGCCCGTTCGACGCGAAGTTCCTCGAAGAGGCGGGCGAGGCGGAGCAAGCCTAGCCGCGGAATGCCGACAAAAGTCGCAGCCGCAGCCGCGCCGAAGCCAGCCGATCTGATCGTGCGCGGCGGGACGGTCGTGACGATGGACGCCGAGCGCCGCGTCATCGAGGACGGCGCGGTCGCCGTGCGCGGCGGGCGCGTCGTCGCCGTCGGCAAGAGCGCGGACGTCGAGCGGAATTTCCGCGCGCGCGAGGTGATTGACGCGGGCGGGCGCATCGTCATGCCGGGACTCGTCAACGGGCACACGCACGTGCCGATGACGCTCTTCCGCGGGCTCGCCGACGATCTCGATCTCAACGAGTGGCTCACCAAGTACATCTTCCCCGCCGAGGCGAAGAACGTCACGGAGGAGTTCGTGCGCGCGGGCGCGCGCCTCGGCTTGGCGGAGATGATCCGCGGCGGCACGACGACTTACTGCGACATGTACTACTTCGAGGACGCCATCGCCGACGAGACCAAGCGCGCCGGCGTGCGCGGCGTGCTCGGCGAGACCGTGATTGATTTCCCCGTCGCCGACAACAAGACGCACGAGCAGGCGATGGCGTATGCGGAAAAGTTCGTCGCGAAGTGGAAGAACGACAGCCTGATCACCCCGGCGATCGCGCCGCACGCGCCCTACACCGTCTCGGAAGATCACCTGCGCGACGTGGCGGCGTTCTCGAAGCGCACGAATGCTCCGGTCGTCATCCACGTCGCCGAGACGCGCAAAGAGGTCGAAGACATCAAGCGCGACCACGGCGCGTCGCCGTTCGACTACCTCGCGCGCATCGGATTCCTGAGCGACAAGGTGATCGCGGCGCACGGCGTCTTCGCGAGCGACGAGGAGATCGCCGTGATCAAGCGGCTCGGCGTCGGCGTCGTGCACAACCCGCAGTCGAACATGAAGCTCGCTTCGGGCGTCGCGCCCGTGCCGCAGTACCTCAGAGCCGACGTGGCGCTCGGGCTCGGCACGGACGGCGCGGCGTCGAACAACGACCTCTCGATGTGGGAGGAGATGGACACGGCGGCGAAGCTGCACAAGGTTTCGACGGGCGATCCGAAAGTCGTCACCGCGCTCGAAGCCGTCGAGATGGCGACGATCCGCGGGGCGCGCGCGCTGCACCTTGAGCGCGAGACGGGATCGATTGAGGAGGGCAAGCGCGCCGATCTGATCGTCGTGGACATGGACGATCTCAACCAGATTCCGGCTTACAACGTCTATTCGCAGCTCGTCTATGCGACGAAGGCTTCCGACGTGCGAACCGTGATCGTCGAGGGGCGGGTCTTGATGCGCGACCGGAAACTTTTGACGCTCGACGAGGAGGCGATCAAGCGCGACGCGCGCCAGTGGCGCGAGCGCATCTCGCGCAGCCTCGCGCCCGCGGGCGCGGCGGCGCCGCCGCCGACGACGAGCGAGGCGAACCCGAACGCGGGCGCGAAGAAGGCGACGAGCAGACCGGCGCGCAAGAGCCGCCGCCGCGGTTGAGCGCGCGAGAACCGCCGCCCGCGCGGGGCGGGAAATTTTCTCGCGCCCAACGCAGCCGCGCGCGCCGTCGTTTCGGACGCGCGCGGCGCGCCGAGACCGCCCCACCGCGATTGCCCGCGCGCGCGACGCGGGCGATAATCTCGGAAATCCCCAGCCGCACGGGCGCCCGCCTCGCGCCGGAAATTCAAAGACGGAGTTTCTTAAGTGAAGGGAAGCATCCATCAAACGTCGCCGTTCGCATCAGCCCTCGCGCTCGCCCTGCTGCTCGCCCCCGCCCCGTCCGCGCTCGCACAGTCGCAGTCGGTTGATCCCGAAGTCGTCCAGAGCCGCATCACGCGCGCCCGCGCGCTGGCGGCGGCGGGGAATCTTCCGGCGTCGCGCTCGGAGTTGGAGTCGCTGCGTAATGTTCAGACGGACGAGTCCGTGAAAGAGATCGCGCTCGTGCTCTTGATGGACATTTACTTCGAGCAGTCGGACTACGCCTACGCCGAGAACCTTTTGAACGACGCCTTCCGCGCGCGCGCGCCGCAGAACGAGGCGGCGACGCGCGCCTTTTACCTTCTCGCCGGTCAGGCGATCAACGGCGTGCGCTCGCAGCTCGACCGCTACCGCAGTTTCGGCTTGGACGTTTCCGATCCCTCGCTGCCCGCGGAGGCGCAGCGCCACCTCGAACGCCTGCGCACGCTCGTCGAGCACGTCGTCGCGCAGGGTCGCCAACTGCGCGACGAGAACGCGCGCAGCATTGACGCCGCGGCGCTGCTAGAGAGCGCCGCGAGCGCGCGCGTGCTCCTCGCGCGCAACGGGGCGGAGCGCGCGCAGTGGCAGGGCGAGGTGGCTGACGTGCGGCAGCGCCTGACGGGCGTCGAGCGCGGCGCGCCGCAGGCATCGCTCGTCACCACGCAGCAGCCCGCGCCGCAGCAGCCCGCCGTCGGCGTCACGCAAGCCGTGCCGGCGCCGGCGCCCGCGACCGCCGTCGCCGCGACGCCGCAGCCAGCGCCCGCGCAGGCGAACGCGACGAACACGAACGCGGCGAACAGGGCAAGTGCGAACGCGACGAACGCGCGACCGAGCGCCGCCGCGACGCCGGCGCGGCAGGAGGGCGCACACGCGAGCGCGCCGCCGCCGGGCGCGACTAAGAATTCCCCGAACCGCGCGGCGAAGGCCCCGGCGGGCTCGGCGCAGCCGGCCGCGGGCGCGAAGGGTTCGCAGACGGACGCCGCGTCCGGCGGCGCGTCGCAGCCCGTCGAGGTCGGCTCGCTCATCGCGCGCGCGTCGCAGACCGTCGCGCCGACCTACCCCGCGGCGGCGCGCACGGCACGCATCGGCGGCAGGGTGACGGTTTATCTCCTCGTTGACGAGAAGGGCGAAGTCGCCGCCGTGCAGCGCACGGAAGGACCTGAGATGCTGCGGCGCGCGGCGGAGGAGGCTGCGCGGCGCTGGAAGTTCCGCCCCGCCGTCATCAACAACCAGCCCGCGCGCGTCACCGGCTACGTCTCTTTCAACTTCGCGCCCTGAGCCGCGCGTGCGCGCGAAGCACAGCTTCCGTTTCTTCGTCAACATCGAGGCGCTGCCTTAGCCACGCGACGCGAAACAGGCACACGCACGGGCGCGCACACATCTGCGCGACGCTACGCCGCGCTCACGGCGGCAGCCCTCACCCTGCTCGCCCTCGCGCCGCAGCCCGCGCTCTGGACGCCTCACATGTACCAACTGCCCGGCGACCCGCTCGCGGAGGATCACGAGCGGCTGATGACTTGGCTCGATCTCCGCGGCGACGACTTCGGCGGCATCGCCCCCGAACGCTTCGGCGCGCTCGACGGCGCGCGCAAGTTCCTCATCGGCTCGCTCGTCGGTCGCGCGCGCGTCAGACCGGAGCCGCGCGCGGACTGGCGTCCCGTCGCGCCGGAGGAAGTCCGCGGGGCGCTCGATGAGTATGCACGCTTCAAAGCGTCGTTCACGCGCGGGCGTGCCGCACGTTTCCCGCTGAGCTACGTCGTTCTCGATCCGTCGGCGGGCTTCGACACGACCGACCTCGACAGATTCTACGAGCGCGACGCGGGCGAGCATGTCGGGCGGTTCGTTCTCTATCGCGTGAGGCTGCGGGGGAGAGATGTTGAAGACGGAACGATGAACCGTAAGACAGATCGTCTTCACTCCGTCGTTCGTCGTTCCGACTTCACCGTTTATTCGCGGGCTTCTGCTGCCGCGTGAGCTGGACGAGGACTTTGGGGGCGGGCGCGCGGCTCGCGGGTCTATCGTCGCCGCAGGCGGAGCAGCCGGGCGTGAGGTCGCCGCCGGGCCCGCGCAGGGCGCGCAGCTTCCCGCGTGCGATGCGCGCGAGGTAGAGGAGCGCGCCGAGCACGATTAGAATTACCGCTGCTGTCTGCCAGTCAAACCTCATCACCGTTACGTCCGTGAAAAAATTTTCAGCTCGCCTTGCCTGTCGTCGTCATCAACAAGAATCCGCGTCAACTGAAGCCGAGCAGGCGCCCGCCCTGATACGTGACGAGCGAGCCGACGTAGGCGAGGGCGAGCATGTAGCCGACCATGAAGAGGGGCCAGCGCCAGGAGTTCGTCTCGCGCCGCACGACGGCGACCGTGGACATGCACTGGCAGGCGAGGACGAAGAAGACCATCATCGAGACGGCGACGAGCGGCGTCCAAGCGGGGCTCCCGTCCGGTCGCCGCGCGTCGCGCACGGCTTGGATGAGCGAGTCGGACTGCTTCGCGTCGCCGCTCTCGTCGTCGCCCACGTTATAGACGATGGAGAGCGTGGAGACTAAAGTCTCGCGCGCGGCGAAGGACGCGATAAGCCCGATGCCCATCTGCCAGTCGAAGCCGAGCGGTCGGATCGCGGGCTCGATGAAGCGACCCAGACGACCCGCGAAGCTCTGACGAATCTGCGCGCCCTTGTCGTCGGTCGGAGGCGCGTTGACTGTGCTCGTCGCCGCCGCCCGAGCGTCGTTCCGTGTCGGCGTCGTGCGCGGGAAGGTGACGAGCGCCCAGAGCAGGATCGAGATGGCGAGAATGACCGTGCCCGCGCGGCGGACGAACGCCGAGACGCGCTGGTAGATCGTGTGCACGACGTTGTTAAGGCTCGGCGTGCGGTACGGCGGAAGCTCCAGGACGAGCGGCGGGGGCGGCGACTTCAGGATGGTGTGCTTCAAGACCCACGCGACGCAGACGGCGACGACGATGCCGAGCAGGTACATCGCCATGATGATCAGCACGCCGACCGACAGAAAGCCGAAGACCCGCCGCCCCGTGAAGAACGCCGCGATCATCAGCGTATAGACCGGCAGCCGCGCCGAGCACGACATGAACGGCGCGATCAGGATCGTCGCGAGCCTGTCCTTCGGGTTCTCGATGGTGCGCGTCGCCATGATGCCGGGGATCGCGCACGCGAAGCTCGACAGCAGCGGCATGAAAGCCTTGCCGTGCAAGCCCACCCCGCGCATCAGCCTGTCCATGATGAACGCCGCGCGCGACATGTAGCCGGTGTCTTCGAGGATCGAGATGAAGAGGAAGAGGAGAAGTATCTGCGGCAGGAAGACGAGCACGCCGCCGACCCCGGCGATCACGCCGTCAACGAGCAGGTCTGTGAAGAGCCCGGCGGGGAGCGCGCCGCGCACCGCGTCGCCGAGCGCGCCGAAGCCCTTGTCGATCAAGTCCATCGGCAGTTGCGCCCAGGAGAAGATCGTCTGGAAGACGACGAACATCACGGCGAGCAGGATGAGCGGACCGAAGACCTTGTGCGTGACGAAGCGATCGATGCGCCCGGTGACGCTTCGAGCGGGCGCGCCCGCGACGCCGCGACGCCGGGCTACCGCGCGCTTGGCGACCGACTCGATCCAGTCGTAGCGCGCGAGCACGGGCTCCTGCCACCAGTGCGGATCGGCGGCGGCGAGTCTGGCGCGCGCGGCTTCGACCGCCGCGCGGCGCGCCGCGTCTTTCGGCAGCTCGTCCGAGTAGAGCTCGACCATCGCGGCGTAGCGCGCGCCCGCGAGCGAGCAGAGCCGCGCGCCGCGCGCGTCCGCCTGCTCCGTGCGCGCGAGCGCGGCGATCTCTTCCTCGGCTCGTTCGGGGAGCCGCCAGCCCGCGCCGGGCGACGCGCCCTCGGCGACGGCGCGCGCGACGGCGGAGGCGAGCGCGTCGAGCCCGCGCCGCTGCGTCGTCACGACGGGAACGACCGGCACGCCGATGGCGGCTCTGAACTCTTCCAGATCAATGCGCTCCTCCTGCCTCTCCGCGATGTCGTACATCGTCAAAGCCACGACGAGCGGGAGTCCGATTTCTAAAAGCTGCGTGACGAGGTAGAGGTTGCGCGAGAGGTTGGTGGCGTCAACGGCGACGACGATGCAGTCGGGCGCGGGCGTGTGCGTCGTGTGACCGAGGAGCACGTCGCGGGCGATCTGCTCGTCGAGCGAGGCTGCGTCGAGGCTGTAGAGACCGGGCAGATCAACGAGCCGAGCGGGCATCGTCCCGTCGCCGAGCGACCAGAAGCCTTCTTTGCGCTCGACCGTGACGCCCGGATAGTTCGCCACCTTCTGTCGCAAGCCCGTGAGCGCGTTGAAGAGCGTCGTCTTGCCCGCGTTCGGGTTGCCCGCGAGCGCGACGGTCAACTGCCGCGTCGCGCGCGGCGGAACGACCTGCGCGACGGTCGCGACTGCCGGGGAAGTGGATGGCGAGGCGTTGGTCATAAAAAATAGTGACGGGTGACGGGTGACAAGCAAAACTTTCTTACTCGTCACCCGTCACCCGTCACCCGTCACTCTCTTACTCGTCGCCCGCGACGACCGTGATCGCGGCGGCTTCGCTGCGGCGGAGCGCCAAGTGGTACGAGCGCACGCGCACTTCGAGCGGGTCGCCGAGCGGCGCGGCTTTGACGACGCTGACGCGCGCGCCGGGCACGACGCCCATCTCCATCAGCCTGCGCGAGATCGCGCCCGCGCCGCGCACGCCGACCACGCGCGCGCCGACGCCGTGCGGCAGGCAGTCGAGACAAGTCTCGTCGCGCGGCGCGGCGACTGAATCCGCGACGTCCGCGAGCGTCCCCGGTTCGAGGGAGACGGCTGCGGCGGGGGTGGCGGGGGCGTTTTTCAGTTGGAGGGACACGGGATGATGACTCCGTAAGCTTTGGTAATACCCGGCTGAACGCGGCGCGTTCGGGGCGACCTCGCCAGCCAAAGCCATTGTAGTCAATTTGAAATCAGATTTCAATTTCAAATTGACGGAAAAGCGGTCTGACCGAGAATCTTTTTGACCGGACTAACCCCCGGGAGCGCGGTCGCCCCGAACGCATTGGGCGCGTGCGCGCGAATAAGAGTCTGCGCCGCCGCCCGGGTGTGAATCAGGCGGAGGGCTATTGCCGCGTGAGCGGGATGATGGAGAGGTCTGCGCGCAAGGGTCCGAGCGGCGTCGTGGCTGTGAGACGCAAGGGGAGGCGACGCCTGTCCGTGCCGACCCAGAGGCGCAGGTTGAAGCGGTTGCCCTGCGCGTCGTCTGTGGCGAGGGCGAGCTGGTAGGCGCTGATGCGCTGACCGCCGAGATCGATCACGTCGCGGCTGATGGAAGTGATCGAGAGCGTGCGCGGCCGCGCGTTGATGAGCAGCGAGACGGCGTTGCGCTTGGGCGGCGCGAGATCGAAGGAGCGCAGCGCGTAGAGCACGGAGACGAAATCATACGTGCCGACGGGAATCTCGATGGTCTTGCCGTCGGCGGTGACGGCGGTCCCGCGCTCCTGTTCGAGCGAGACTACTCCCTGGACGCGGTGCGCGCCTTCGGAGATTTGCAGCTCGTTGCGGAAGGGCAGCAGCGTCGAAGTCGAGACGTAGGTGACGACCGCGTCGCGGACGGGGAAGACGCGCGCCGCCAAGTCGTTCGTCGCCATCGTCGCGGCGATCACCAGCCCCTCGCGGTTGAAGTAGCGACCGCGCGCGCGCACGACGAAGGAGGCCGCGCCGACCGGCTGGGCGGAGTTCCCGAGGAAGAAGTTGAAGTTCAACTGCTCGCCCACGTCGAACGGGAGATCGTTGGAGGCGCCCGAAGCCGAGCCGTTCGCGCCGCGCGTCGGCGTCGGCGTCGGTCGCGCGCCTGTCGGTCGAGACGGATCGGCGGGCGCGCGCGTCGGCGTGGGCTGCGCGTTCGTCGGCTGGCTCGCGAGCTGAGCTTGCGGCACGACCGTGACGTCGCTCGCGAGCGCGGCACGAATCTCGCCCGCCGGGTGGCGCGCGACGACGAGCACGGGCACGTGCCGCTCGTCGTCGCTGAAATAGACGCGCACGCGGTAGTCGTCCGCCGCCTTGTTCCCGCGCACGCGAATCTGCGTGGCGACGGCGTTGAACGATCCGGCGGGCGTCTTCACGGTCTCGCGACCCGTGACGCGCAGCTCCGCGTCGTAC
>JAIVGV010000242.1 GCA_020201365.1 Acidobacteriota bacterium | reverse complement strand
CAGCGACTCTTAGAGGGCGGCGACAAGCTCCTGCTGGTCGGGGACAGGAACATGCAGATCATCGATCTGCCGAACACGCGGGTCGTCGAGACGCGCCCCGCCCTGCTCCCGCCTGAGGGCAGCCGCACTTGGTACGCGACCGACGAGTGGGAACTCGCGCCGGACGGGCGGCGCATCCTCGTCTTCGGGGCGACGGGCGAGACGGACGCGAAGAGGAAGCTCGCGTGGGTCTGGGACTTCCGCGCGGGGCGTGCCCTCGCCGCGCTCGACCGGAGCCCGTCCGACATACGCTCCGGCGTGTGGAGCGAGGACGGCAGCACAATCGTCACCTCCTCGCGCCACTTCAAATACATCAACAGCTACGAGGGCGACGACGCCGATCACGTCTTCTCCTTCTGGGACGGGGAGACTTACGAGCTGCGCGGCTCGGTCGCGCTCGAGAACGTGCTGTGGTGGCACCTCTCCGACGACGGTCGCCGCTTCTTCGCCGCCACGGGGCGGACTAAACGGAGCGTCGTCGGCGTCAAGTACGTCAGCGACTCGGGCGGCCGGATACGCGCCTGGGACACGCGCACCGGGCGCGAGGAGGGAACCATCGCGTCGGGCGACGAGAACTTCAACCCGCGCACGCGCGACATACAGGTGAGCCCCGACGGGCGCTTCCTCGTCTTCGTCAACAAGCACAAGTCGAACCCGGCGGAGCACCGCCTGCTCGCGTGGGAGCTGAACGGAAGCCTGCAGCCGCTCTACGAGATCAAGCCGAGCCCGAAGATCGACAACTCGTCGGTCGTCTTCAGCCCCGACAGTCGCCTCTTCGCCGTTGACGTCGGCAAGAACCTGCAAATCTACGACACGCGCACCGGCGAGAAACGCTACGAGCTTGAGAACGTCGAGCTGCCGCACGCCTGGCTGAGCGACGACGTCATCTTCGACGTGCACGAGAAGCGCATCGTCGGGCGCGACAAGAGCGACCCCGCGCAGGTCGTTGACGTGAAGAGCGGCAATATCCTCTACACGCGCAGGCTCACGTTCCGCGAGAGCAAGGAGTCCAACTCCTCCGGCGGCGAAGACGAGGACGTTCTCATCTACGAGACCGTGCTGCCGCACCCCGCGGGCAGGTTCTACGCGACCTACGACTACGAGTACGTCCGCGTCTTCGACACGCGCACGGGCGGGCTGTTGCAGACCGTCATCTCGCCGCCCGTCAAGCGCGACAAGGCGGGCAACGTCGTCCTCGACAAGGACGGCAAGCCGAAGCTCAGCCACGGCGCGGCGTTGAAGCAGGCGGGCTGGTCGCGCGACGGGCGCACGCTCTACGTCTTCAGCGCCAACGGGCAGTCGGTCTCGGTGTACGGCGTGGTCGGCAACTGATCCGCCCGAAGACTACTCGCCGCGTGGCGTACTCGTCGTCGCCGGGTCACGCGCCTTTACTTTCGTCCCAGTATGCTTCAGCCGAACACGCTCTTACAGAACCGCTACCGCGTCGTCCGACGGATCGGCGAGGGCGGCATGGGCGCGGTTTACGTCGCCACCGACGAGCGCTTCGGCAGCACCGTCGCGCTCAAAGAGACTTTCTTCCGCGACGCCGTCATGCTCCGCGCCTTCGAGCGCGAGGCGCGGCTCTTAAACCGCCTGCGCCACACGGCGCTGCCGCGCGTCAGCGACCACTTCACCGAAGGCGACGGGCAGTTCCTCGTCATGGAGTTCATCGCGGGCGACGATCTCTCCGCGATGCTCGAACAGCGCGGCTCGCCGTTCCCCGCCCACGAAGTGCTGCGCTGGGCTGACGACTTGCTCGACGCGCTCGACTACCTGCACACGCAAGAGCCGCCCGTCATCCACCGCGACATCAAGCCGCAGAACCTGAAGCTCACGCCCCGCGGTCAGATCATCCTGCTCGACTTCGGTCTCGCCAAGGGCACGCCCTGGCAAGCCTCGCACGCCACCGCGAGCGTCTTCGGCTACTCGCGCAACTACGCGCCCATCGAGCAGATTCAAGGCACGGGCACCGACACGCGCAGCGACATCTACAGCTTAGGCGCGACGCTCTATCATCTTCTGACCGCGCAGCCCCCGCCCGACGCCCTCACGCGCGCGATGGCAGTCCTCAACACCCACGCCGACCCGCTCCGCCCCGCCAGCGACATCAACCCGCGCGTCCCGCGCGCCGTCTC
>JAIVGV010000074.1 GCA_020201365.1 Acidobacteriota bacterium | reverse complement strand
ACTCCGCGATCGAGAGCCTCGACGGCGGAGAGCCGCGCGGGCGCGCTGCCCCCGTCGGCGCGCACGAGCGCGAGGTGATCCATGTTGTAAGCGCCGTACTGTCTCTCGTCGCCCTCGACGAAAGCGATCCACTTCCCGTCCGGGCTCCACTCGGGGCGCGAGCGCCCGACGCGGTTGGCGGGCTGCGAGAGAAGTTTTTCCGTCGAGCCGGGGCGCGCGTCGGCGACGTAGAGCTGCTGCGCCGGGTCGCGGTCGGGATCGTCCGAGTGGTTGCTGAGGTATGCGATCTTCGTCCCGTCGGGCGACCAGGAGGGCGAGCCTTCGTCCCACTTGTTGCCCGTCGTGAGCCGTTCGAGCTTCTGCGTCGCGATGTCGTAGAGGTAGATGTAGGTGTGACGACCGGAGAGCAGGTAGCCCTGTATGTCCTGCTTGTAGTGGTAGCGATCTATCACGATGGGCTTCGGCGCGCGCGGTGACGGCGACGCGCCTGCAGTCGGCGACGCGCCTGCGGGCTGCGGCGACGCACTCGGCGTCGGGTTCGTCGTCGGGTCGTCCGGGTCAGGATCGCCGACGACGAGCGCGAGGCGCTTCGAGTCGGGCGACCACTCGTAGCCTTGCAGTCTGCCCTTCAGCTCCGTGAGCTGGAACGCCTCGCCGCCCGAACGGTCGAGCAGCCAGACCTGATTCCCTTTCGCCTTGCCGGGGCGCGGGGAGGTGAAGGAGAGATAATGCCCGTCGGGGCTGAAGCGGGGCGACGACTCGCTGTCCTGACTGAAAGTGATCTGCCGGTCGCCGTGCCCGTCGTAGCCGACCAGCCAGACGTGCGTGCCTGTCTTGTCCTCTTTCGTGTCCGTGGTCGCGACGACGTAGGCGACCCACTGACCGTCGGGCGAGACCTGCGGATCGCGCACTTCGCGCAGGCGCTGGATGTCGTCGAGCGTAAGCCGACGGCGGGCGGTCTGCGCTGAAACTGCTGACGCGAGGATGAGAAGGAGTGCGAGAAGGCTTGAGAGTCTTTTGGTGTTCATGGCTTGCTTGTGATCGAACTTAAATTGTTTGGAGAAGTCGGGACGGGTCGCGTCCCTACGAGTGCGCGGCAGAATCTACGTCGCGCTGGTGAGAGTTGTCAAACCTGCTCATACCGAATTTGCGCAAGTCGCAAATTCCTGGGCGTTATCGGACTCGGCTGACGCGCGGCGCTCAAACCTGTTCGGGATCGAAGAGCAGCGGGAAGAACTGCCCCTCCATCTTCTCGCCCTTCGGGACGGGCGGCACGCCTTCGAGCGGTGGCGCGTCGGAATCTGATCGCACGCCGTCGCGGAAGACGTTGATGACGGCGGCGCGGCGCGGCCGCGCCGTCCGGTTCTCGAAAGAGCCGTGCACCATGAGCGGGTGGTGGAACGACGCCTCACCCGCCCTCAATTCGACGGCGACGGGTTTGAAGTCGCGCTTCTGCTCTTCGGTCAGGACGGACTGGATCGCCTCCATGTCGTCCGCCAGCCCAGTGCGCGGCAGAAGATTCCAGCGGTGGCTGCCCGGCACGTAGTTTAGCGCGCCGTTCTCGCGCGTCGAGTCGTCGAGTCCGATCCAGCAGGAGAGGTGCGCGACCGGGACGGTGCGCGTCCAGTAAGAATAATCTTGATGCCACGCGACGACCCCGCCGTGGCGCGCGGGCTTGCAGAAGAGCTGGTCGTGCCAGAAGCGCACGGCGCCGCCGAGCAGTTGTGCCGCGGGCACTGTGAACGCCGGGTGCCACAGCAGATCATGGAAGCCCGGCGCGACGCGCCAAGCGCCGAGCGCGTGGAAGAGCACGCGCGAAGGATCGTTCGACTCGTTCGAGTGGAACTCGTAGAAGAGCCGGTGCAGCGGGTGCGACGGCTCGATCAGTTCGTCCAACTCCGCGCGCAAACGCCCGACCTGCACGTCGTCGAGCACGCGCACGCCCGCGACGTAGCCGTTCTCGCGGAAGAACTCGACCTGCTCGTCGCTCAGACGGTAGCGCGCCCACTCGTCCGCCGTCCGCGGCGGCTCGAACAGCGCGCCTACGGGAGCGTGCTTCGTCGAAAGGTCTCCCGGCATCATTCGCGGCGACTATTCGGTCTCCGTTTTGTGCGACGCCTCGTCGCCTCTCACGTAAACCGTCTTGACGTTGACGAACTCGCGTATGCCGAACGCGCTCAGCTCGCGCCCGTAGCCGGAGCGTTTTATCCCGCCGAAGGGCAGGCGCGGATCGCTCGCCACCATCGCGTTGACGAAGACCGCGCCCGCTTCGATCTCGGACGCGAAGCGCTCGCGCTCCTCCGGACGGTTCGTCCAGGCGCTCGCGCCGAGACCGAACGCGGTCGCGTTGGCAACTCTGATCGCCTCGTCAACCGACGAGACGCGGAACATGAGCGCGACGGGTCCGAAGAACTCCTCGCAGTAGCCCGGCGAATTTTCCGGGATGTCTTCGAGCACAGCGGGCGCGAAGTAGAAGCCGCGCGAAGGCAGCCGTGCCGGGCTGCGAAACTCGCGCGCACCCGCCGCGACAGTCTTCCCCACCTGCTGTTCCAAATCTTTCACGATCTGCTCGGTCGCGAGCGGGCCGATCTCCGTCCCCTCCTCCATCGGGTCTCCGACCTTGAGCGCAGCCATGCCGTCTTTCAGCCGCCGCGCGAACTCGTCGTAAATCTTTTCGTGGACGACGAAACGCTTGGCGGCGATGCACGACTGACCGTTGTTGATCGTGCGCGCCTTCAACGCCGTCTTCGCGGCTTCGCCCAGATTCGCGCTCGGCATGACGACGAACGGATCGCTCCCGCCGAGTTCCAGCACCGTCTTTTTGATCAGCTTCCCCGCCAGCGACGCGACGCTCGCGCCCGCGGGCTCGCTCCCCGTCAGCGTCGCCGCCGCCACGCGCTTGTCTTCCAGCACGCGCGCGACCTGCTTCGACTCGACGAGCAGCGTCTGAAACTCTCCGTTCACGAACCCCGCGCGGCGCAGTATGTCCTCGATGGCGAGCGCGCACTGCGGCACGTTCGAGGCGTGCTTCAAGAGCCCGACGTTGCCGGCCATCAGCGCGGGCGCGGCGAAGCGGAAGACCTGCCAGAAGGGAAAGTTCCAAGGCATCACCGCGAGCACGACGCCGAGCGGCTGGTAGCGCACGAAGCTGCGCGTCGCCGTCGTCTCCACCTCTTCGTCCGCCAAAAACTTTTCGGCGTTCTCCGCGTAGTACCGACACACCCAAGCGCACTTCGCCGCCTCCTCGCGCGCCGACGTGATCGGCTTCCCCATCTCCGTCGTCATCACGCGCGCGAACTCGCCCTTCTCCGCTTCGAGAATTTCCGCCGCGCGTGACATCTTCGCCGCCCGCTCCGCGAACGACGCGCGTCGGTGCGACTCGAACGCTTCAGCCGCGCGCGCGATCTTCTCGTCAATCTCCGCGTCGCTGAGCGCGGCGAACTCTCTCAGCTTCTCGCCCGTCGCCGGGTTGATCGTCGCAATCGCCATAGCTCCTCTTCTCTCGCCTCCTCCGCGTCCTCTGCGCCCGCGGCGGTGAACGCCCGACACTTCGCCGCACACAATTAAGGCACGAGCACGATCTTCCCGTAAGACCCCGGCTCCATCACCTCGCGGTGCGACCGCGCCGCCTCCGCGAGCGGCAGCTCCTTGCCGACGACCGGGCGCAGCGTCCCGTTCCCCATACCCGCCACGAGCGCGGCGTGGATGGACGAAAGGTTCTGCTCGCCCGCGTTGAAGAGCGACATCCCGCGCACGTCCGCGTCGCGCCCGATCAACTGGCGCGGATCGATCTCGACGCGCCCGCGGCTGCCGACGACGACCACGCGCCCCGCCGGCGCGAGCACGCCGAGGTCTCGGTCGAGGTTGACGTTCGCGAGCATCTCCAAGATCACGTCCACGCCGCGCCCTCCCGTGAGGGTCATCAGCTCGTCGAGATAATTCGTCGCGTGATGATCGAGGACGTGGTGCGCCCCCTCGCGTTCGACCAGTCGCCTTCCCTCCTCCGTCCCGCCCGTGCCGAAGACGGTCATCCCCGCGGCGCGCGCGAGCTGCACGGCGGCAGTCCCGACGCCGCCGCTCGCGCCGTGCACGAGCACAGACTCTCCGGGCCGCGCCTTCGCGCGTTGGAAGAGCGCACGGTAGGCGGTCGCGTATGGCACGCCGACCGCAGCGCCCTGCGCGAACGTCACGCCCTCGGGGAGCGCGTGGACGTGCGCCTCCTCGCACAGCGCCAGCTCCGCGTAAGTGCCGCTCAGACTCCAGCGGACGTAAACGCGGTCGCCGACCTTGAAACGACGAACCTCAGCACCAACCGACTCGACCGTTCCCGCCGCGTCTGAGCCGGGCGTGTAGGGAAGCTCGGGCTTCCGCGCGTACGCGCCGGAGCGGATGTACGCGTCAACCGGGTTGACTCCAGCGGCGCGCACGCGCACGACGACCTGCGTCGCGGCTGGTTTCGGATCGCCGACCTCTTCGAGCCGCATCACGTCTGGCTCGCCGAACTCGTGCACACGGATCGCCTTCATCAGAACCCTCCCGCGCCGCGCGCCCACTTCGCGCGTCGCTCGTCGCTTTGAAATTGTCGAACGGGTGCGAGTTATATTAACGTGCTCTCGCACGCACAACAAAGACGCATACGCTAACGGATGGATCGCTTCTCCCCCCTCCACGTCCTCGTCCTGCTCGCGGCTGCCTTCGCGGCTGGCACGATCAACTCGGTCGCGGGCGGCGGCACGCTCCTCACCTTCCCCGCGCTCCTCGCGCTCGGACTCGATCCGAAAGTGGCGAACGCGACGAGCACCGTCGCCCTGTGGCCCGCGCTCGTCGGCGGACTCTACGGCTACCGCAAAGAGATGGCGGGCACGCGCGAACTACTCTGGCGGCTCGGCGCGGCGAGCCTCGTCGGCGGGGGCTTGGGCGCGTGGCTTCTGATCCGCACGCCCTCGCAGACGTTCGCGCGACTCGTGCCGTTCCTCATCCTGTTCGCGACCGTGCTCTTCATGTTGCAGGAGCCGATCAACCGCTGGGTGCGCGTGGGCGAGTTGAAGACGGGCGAGGCTCAGCGAAAACGCTGGTGGGCGGGCGCGATCTTCTTCCAGTTCTGCTCGGCGATCTACGGCGGCTACTTCGGCGCCGGCAACGGCATCCTCATGCTCGCCGCGATGGGCTTGCTCGGCTTGACCGACATCCACCGCGCCAACGGCTTGAAGAATTTTCTCGGACTCGCGCTCAACCTCGTCGCCATCGTCGCGTTCGCGTTTTCGGGGCTGGTTGACTGGCGGATCGCGCTGATGATGGCGACCGCCGCGATTGCGGGCGGCTACTTCGGCGCGACCGCCGCGCGCCGCGTCGGGAGGACGACGGTGCGCCGCGCCGTCGTCCTGATCGGTTTCGTGATCGGCGTCGCGATGCTCTGGCGCACCTTCTTCGGCTGAGCGACGCGGCGCGACTTCGCGCGACGCTCAAGCCGTCGGACGCAAGCTGATCACGACCGACTTCGACGCGGGCGTGTTGCTCAACTCCGCGACGTGGCGGACGGGGACGAGCACGTTCGCCTCCGGGAAGTAGGTCGCGGCGCACCCGCGCGGGATTGAGTAGGGGACGACCCGGAAGCGGCGCGCCACTCTCTCCTCACCCTCGAAGTGGCTGACGAGATCAACGATCTGACCCTCGATCAAGCCGGACTCCTCGATGTCGTCGGCGCAGAGAAAGACGACGCGGCGCTCGCCGTGGACGCCGCGGTAGCGGTCGTCGTTCGAGTAGATCGTCGTGTTGAACTGATCGTGGCTGCGGATCGTCATCATCAGGAACTGCCCCGGCTCAAGTGAAGATTTCGGGAGCGGGTGAACCGTAAACTCCGCCCTGCCCGATGCCGTCTTGAAGTTGCGCTCGCGCGCGCCGTTCGGCAGGTAGAAGCCTCCGGGCTCGCGCACGCGCCGGTTGTAGTCGTCGAAGCCGGGCACGACGCGCTCGACAGCGTCGCGTATCAGATCGTAGTTTCCCGCGAAAGCCTCCCAGCCAACGGTCGTCCGCCCGCCGAGAGTCGCCCGCGCGAGCCGCGCGACGATGGCGACTTCGCTGAGCAACTGATCCGACGCGGGCTCCAAGCTCCCGCGCGAAGCCTGCACGACGCCCATCGAGTTCTCACAAGAGACGAACTGCTCGCCGCCTTGTTGTACGTCGCGCTCGGTGCGACCGAGGCACGGCAGGATCAGAGCCTGCTCGCCCGTGATGAGGTGCGCGCGGTTGAGCTTCGTCGAGACGTGGACGGTGAGGCGCGCGCGGCGCAGGGCTTCCGCCGTGTACTCGGTGTCGGGCGTCGCGGAGAGGAAGTTGCCGCCGAGCGCGAAGAAGACCTTTGCCCTGCCTCCGTGCATCGCTTGGATCGCCTTCACGGTGTCAAAGCCGTGCTCGCGCGGCGGCTCGAAGTTGAATTCTCGCGCGAGCGAGTTCAGGAAAGTATCCGTCGGTCGTTCCCAGATGCCCACCGTCCGGTCGCCCTGCACGTTGGAATGTCCGCGCACGGGGCACGCGCCAGCGCCGGGCTTGCCGATCTGCCCGCGCAGCAGCAGGAGGTTGACGATCTCCTGAATGTTCGCCACGGCGTTCCTGTGCTGCGTGAGCCCCATCGCCCAGCAGACGATCGTGCGATCCGACTCGACGAAGATTCGCGCGGCCTCCTTGATCCGTTCGCGCGCGACGCCGCTCTCCGCAACAATGTCGTCCCAGCTCGTCTCGTGGACGTCAGCGGCGTAGAGATCGAAGCCGTTGGTAAACTCACGAATGAAGTCGCGATCCAAAACCGCGCCTGGTCGCCGCGCCTCCTCTTCGAGAACTTCCTTCGCGACGCCTTTCAAGAGCGCCACGTCGCCGTTGATGCGCACCTGCAGGAAGAGATCGGCGAGCTTCGTCCCGCCGCCGAGCAGTCGGAAAGGCTCCTGCGGGTGCTTGAAGCGTTTGAGCCCGACTTCGGGCAGCGGGTTGACGTGGACGATCCGGCAGCCGCGCCGCTTCGCCTCGACGAGCGTCGTCAGCATGCGCGGGTGGTTCGTCCCCGGATTCTGTCCGACGATGAAGATCGCCTCGGCGTGCTCGAAGTCGCGGAGCGTGACCGTGCCCTTCCCCACTCCGATGGTCGGCGTGAGCGCCGAGCCGGAGGACTCGTGGCACATGTTCGAGCAGTCCGGCAGGTTGTTCGTGCCGAACTGCCTCGCGAAGAGTTGGTAGAGGAACGCCGCCTCGTTTGACGTGCGACCCGAAGTGTAGAAGATCGCCTCGTCTGCGGATGCGAGCGTGTTCAACTCCTGCGCGATGAGCTTGAACGCCTCGTCCCAACTGATCGCTTCGTAGTTGTCGCTCCCGCGCCGCAAGAGCATCGGGCGCGTGAGCCTGCCCTGCCGGTTGAGCCAGACGTCCGACTGCTCCGATAGCTTCGTGACGCCCCACTCGCGGAAGAACTCCGGCGCCGCGCGCCGCGTCGTCGCCTCGTCCGCGACGTGCTTCGCGCCGTTCTCGCAGAACTCCGCCGGGCGTCGCTCGCCGTCCGGCTCGGGCCAGGCGCAGCCCGGGCAGTCGAAGCCGCCCTTCTGGTTGAGCCGCAGCAGAGTTTTGAGACTCCGGCGGACGCCCATCCCGCCGAACGAGAACTTCATCGTCTCGTAGATCGCCGTCCAACCGGCGGCGACTTCGGGCGGGTGCTCGAACTCTCCTTCGCCGATCTCGGCGGGCGACTCCGCGCGTCGCGTCGCGCGCAGATCGAACGACGTGTCGGCGACCTCACGATCAAACGGCGAGCCGGAAGCCTCGCGCCCTCGCTGGCTGTCGTCATCGCGCGTCTGCTCCACGTCGCCGCCGGCAGAACCCGGCT